>JADYZQ010000260.1 GCA_020853015.1 Deltaproteobacteria bacterium | reverse complement strand
CGCCGGCGAAATTCAGGCCTTCGTGGAAGTCGCCCTCGCTGGTCGCGCCGTCGCCGAAATAGGCGGCCACCGCGACCGGGTCCTTTTTGAATTTCGCCGCCATCGCGATGCCGACCGCGTGCAGGACCTGGCTCGCGCAGGGCACGCAGTAGGGCAGGCTGCGCAATTTCCGCGGCAGCCGGTTGCCTTCCTCGGTGCCCATGAAGAAGAGGAACATCGTCGTGGGTTTCACTCCTCGGCTGAGCAGGACGCCCTGCTCGCGGAAGGAGGGCGCGACCCAATCGCCGGCCGTCAGGGCGGCGGCCGAACCGATCTGCACCGCTTCCTGTCCGGTGGACGGGGCATAGGTTCCCATGCGACCCTGGCGTTGCAGGCCGATGGCGCGCGTGTCGAACTCGCGGACCCGCACCATGTCTTCGAACATTTGCTTGAGCTGGGCGGGGCTGAGCTTGGGTTCGAGTTGCGCGGCGGCGCGCCCCTCGGGATCGAGGATCGTCAGCGGAGGGACCGCGGTTTTTTCCAGGTTTCCCGACGCCATGATTCACCCCAGGGCTTCATTGTACGATTTCAAAACCGAGAAGGCAAGTTACTGAATTTTCTAGGAAAATTGACTCGCCGCGTAATAGGATGAACCATGTTCGGAAAACGCCTCGAAATCTTCCGCCTCTTCGGATTTCCCATCCGGGTCGACTTGAGCTGGTTGTTGATCCTCTTCATGGTCACCTACAGCCTGGCGAGCGGCTACTTTCCCGCCAATCACCCGGGCATGCCCGGGAGCGCTTATTGGGCCATGGCCTTCGTGGCGGCGATCGGGCTTTTTTTGTCCATCCTCTTCCACGAGCTGGCGCATTCCCTGGTGGGACGGCACTACCGCCTGCCGATCGACGGGATCACGCTCTTCATCTTCGGCGGGGTGGCCGAGATGCGCGAGGAGGCCGAGTCGCCCCGCGTCGAATTTCTGATGTCCGCGGTTGGGCCGGTGGCCAGCGCGGCCTTGGCCCTGTTGTTTTTTTATTTCCGGCATCTGACGGAGCAGTACGAGGTCAACCGCGCCTTGGAGCTGATCTTTTACTATCTGGGTTTCATGAACATGATCCTGGCGCTCTTCAACCTCGTGCCGGCCTTTCCGCTCGACGGGGGCCGGATGTTTCGCTCGATTCTGTGGGCGGTCAAGAAGGACTTCGACTGGGCCACCCGCGTCGCGGCGAAGATCGGCTGGGGTTTCGGCTGGCTTTTGATCGGCTATGGGGCCTTCACGCTCGCCGGCGGAAATTCTTTCGGCGGCTTGTGGTATATCCTGATCGGCTTCTTTTTGAAGCAGGCCTCCAGCATGAGCGAGCAGCAGGTCGTCTTGAAGAAAAGGCTCGAGAAGACCAAGGTCGCCGACCTGATGCAGCGCCAATTCGTCCAAGTCGACCCCGAGGTTACCCTGGAGCAGCTCCAGCGCGAGCTGGCCGGGCGCGAGGTCTACCCGCAGCTTCCCGTCGTCGCGGCCGGGCGCCTGGTCGGATTCTTGCCGCTCGGTAAGTTGGAAGGACTCAGCCGGGAGCACTGGCTGCACGGGCGGGTGGAGCAATTCACGGATCGGGACTTCCAGAAAATCAGCATTGCGCCCGGCGAGAGCGCTTGGGCGGCCCTGGAGGCGATGAAGGGCGGGCCTTGGGGCCAGCTGTTCGTAGTCGAGGGGGATCGCCTGCTCGGCGTTATTTCCGCCAACGACCTGCTGAGCTGGGTGCGCGCTAAGTCGGGCTAGCCTTTGCGGCGCCGCGCGGCCAGTCCGGCCAAGCTGGGCACCAGGAAGAGCAGCGAGCTCAAGACCCCGCCGATGTCGCCCACGCCGTGCAGGGCGCAGCCGGTGGAGGTGCCGTCGAGGTCGACGATCGGGCCGGAGTTGTCGCCGGGGTTGCTGCCGTTGGAGCTGGGATCGCAGGCGTTGCCGATGCCGTCGCCGTCGTCGTCGGCCTGGTCGCCGTTGCCGATGGTCGGGCAGTTGTCGGAGGCGTTCGGGACGGTGTCTCCGTCGGAATCGTTAGGGTCGGAAGGCGGCGCGCTGACCACGGGCGTCTCGATGGGCGTTTCCGTCGGGGCCGGCGTACCGGTGGGCGCGGGCGTCGCGGTGGGAGCCGGCGTGTCGGTCGGCGGCGGAGTCGGGCTGGCCGGGGGCGGCGTCGGAGACGCCGGAGGGGGCGTCGGGGACGGCGTCGGCAGCGGGGTCGGCTCGTGCTGGCAGGCGTCGCCCACGCCGTTGCCGTCGGTGTCGGATTGGTTCTCGTTGGCGATCAGCGGGCAGTTGTCGCAGGCGTCGCCGACGTTGTCGTTGTCGCCGTCGATTTGCTCGGGGTTCAGCCGATCCGGGCAATTGTCGTCCTCGTCGGCGACGCGATCCTTGTCGGGGTCGTCTTCGGCGATGACGGTGAGGCCGCTGTCGTCGACTTGCATTTCTCCCTTGGCCTTACAGACCGCCTTTTTCAATTTCTTGACGTAGACCTTCATCCCCGAGAGCTTGACCTTGTGGGCATTGATTTGGAAGGCGCAGTCCGACTCGGGGAGGTTTTCGGCGTGGATCTCGACGTTGAGGGCATCGGAGCCGTCGATCACAAAGTTGAAGCCGTCCTCGTCTTTGTTGAGATCGTTCTCGTTGTCGATCTCCATCGTGGCGCCGAGGGTGACGATGTAGGAGCCGCCGTTCTGGTCGCGGTCGAAGCGGATCTTCTCGGTGCACATGCGGTTTTCGGTGCGGTTGAAGCCCTCCACCACCTTGCGGCGCAGGCTGTTGAAATCGCCGGCGTCGTCGCTGGCCGACTTGACCACGCAGTAGCGGTTGTCGACCTCGGCGCGGGCGCCGGAGGCGGCCAGGACAAGGCTGAAGGTAAATAGGCTACAGGCAAGGGATTTGATCCGCATCGGAAAGCTCTCCTATGGGGCCTTGCCGCGGCGCGGCATAAGGCCGGGGAATCCTTTGGGATTCGTCGAAAAAATTATCGGGCGATTCCGGGGATAGTTGTGGGCTTCGCAAAAGGCAAAAAAAATCCGCCCCGAGGCGAGGCCTTCGGGGCGGATTATTAAAGAGAGTTTTTCGGCCGGTTATTTCTTTCGGCGGCCTTTCAGCAGGCGGTTGGCCGCAAGCAGGGTCGCGAAGCCGCCCAGGTAGAACCAGGGCGCGCCGGCCGGCGAGGCGAGCAGGGAGAGGCTGCAGAGGCCTCCGCCGCCGCCGAAGGCGGCGCCGGGCGGGAGGCTGCCGCCGGGGTTGGCCCCGCTCTCGCAGGCGTCGCCGCGGCCGTCCTCGTCGCGGTCGGCCTGGTCGGCGTTGGCCACGGCCGGACAGTTGTCGCTGTCGTCCCGCGCCCCGTCGTCGTCGGAGTCGGCGTCGAGCGGGTCGGTGCCGTGGGCGATTTCGTCGTTGTTGGCGATGCCGTCGCCGTCGGCGTCGGGGTCGCAGACGTCGCCGACGCCGTCGCTGTCCATGTCTTGCTGGCCGGCGTTGGCATTGCCCGGGCAGTTATCGGAGCCGTTCGGGACGCCGTCGCCGTCGACGTCGGTCGGCGTGGGGCCGGGCGTCGGGGTGGCGTCGGGCGTCGGGGTGACGTCCGGGGTCGCGGTCGGCGTGGGGTGCGGCGTCACGGAAGGCGTGGGCAGCGGAGTGGCCCCGGCCTCCAGCGTGGTGGCGGTCACGGTCTCGGAGTACAGGCCGTATTCGGTGGGGATCGCGTCGCTTTGGACCGCCGCACGGTAACAATAGGTGGTGTTGGCCGTCAGGCCGGTGTCGGTGGTGAAGCCGATGCCGGTCATATCCGCGGGGTCGGCCGGGATCGCCGCGAAGCTGGCGGGATCGCAAGCCGCATTCCCGCGCTCGACCTTGATGCCGAAGACGCCGTCGGTGTTCAGGTAATTGTAAACCACGAAGATCGTGCTCTCGGAGGTGGGCGAGACGTGGAGCGTGGGAATCGGCAGCGCCGTCTCCGGCGTGCGGACCTCGGCGACGTTGGAGTACTCGGAGGTCTCCGCGGCGCGCTTGGCGCGGACGCGGTAGCAATAGGTAGTCTTTTCGGCGACCGTCGCGTCCTGATGAGTCTTGTGCTTGCCGTTGATGGTCGCGATGTTGCTGTAGGTTCCGCAAGTGTCGCTGCCGTCGGCCTTGGTGGCGCGTTCGATCTCGAAGTCGTAGTCCTTGTCGGGCGTGGTCGGGATGAAGATGTCGCCCGGTTCGATCACGCCGATGTCACCCGGCTGGTACGGGGTCAGAGGAATGTCGGCCTTTCGCAAGGCCATGGACTTGGTGACTCCGGGCAGGGTGACGGAGGGTTGGACTCGGAAGATGCTGCGATCTTTCAAATAGCCCAAGATGCTGGGATCGACGTGGAGGAAACCCCCCTTGCTGCCGGGATTGTAGTTCCACTTCAGCAGGACCTTCAGCGAGGCCGGGGTGCTGCTGGGATCGACCACCGCCGTCAGGCCGGTCGGGGTGACCAGGGGCGTCACCATCGGGGTCGGGGAAGGCGTCGGGCTGGCGGGCGGCGTGGGCTCGGGCGTGGGCTCGGTGCTGCCGCCGTTGATCCTCACGTCGCTGTAATCGTTGTTGTTGCCGTTGTCGCAAATGACCTTGCCGCTCTGGACCTGGGCGGAGGTGGCGGTAATATTAAGGTTGGTCATCTTCACGCGGCTGGCGTTGAGGGTGATGGCGCACTCGCCCTCCGGGGTGCCGGTGACGTCGATGGTGCCGCCGGCGCCGTCGAGGATTAGGCCCCAGCCGTCGCCGCAAACCGCAGGCTTGCCGGCGCCCGCGGGGCAATCGAGGTCGTTTTCGTTCTTAATGTCGAGGGGCGCGGCGAGATTGACGGTGATGCCGGAGGTGAAGGCGATCTTCTCGGTGCACATCCGGTACATGGTGCGGTTGAAACCCTCTTCGACCTTGCGGCGCAGCTCGTGGAAGCCGGGTTGTTCGGGGGTGTCGTCGCCGGTCATGACCGTGCAGGTGGTATTGTCGACCTGGGCCCAAGCCGGGGAGGTTACGCCGAGGAGCAACAGGGCAAGCATTAAGCGTTTCATATCTTTCCCTTTCGGTATCACCACATAAGGTCGGCGTCGGCCTCCGAGAGCCCCCTCCAGATGCCGGCGACGGTCTTAACTTACGAATAGTAAGGGGGTTTTTCTTCTCCTAGGCTTTTCGACCCGACGGGGGGAAAGTTGCTTCAAAAATTGGAGGCAACTCGTGTACAGGGGCGCCGATAATCGGGCCGAACAGCGATTCACGCTTTTGGGGGCACCTTAAGCGCAAACAGCTTCAAGGAGGCCCCCACATGACCCCCCCCATTCGAGACGCCGGTACGGCGCCAGTTTCCACCAGCGATGCCTCGGCCCCGGCCGACGCCGCCGTCAGCGCCGACGCTTCCGCCCCGGCCGATGCGGCCGTGACGGCCGATGCGGGGGCGCCTCCCGCCGCGGATGCCGGCGCCAATCCCAATCCTTTTCGCCTGCGCATCGGTCTTGAGGGCGGCGGCGCCTTTGCCGACATGTCGAACGGCACCGGCGTCGACCACAGCGGCGGCTATGGTCGCGTGGAAGTCGGCATGGAATGGCGTCCCAATGCCGGCGACAGCATCTTCGTCCAGGCCAATGCCGGGACGGACTTCGCCTGGTTGAGCCGCGGCCTGGGCATGGGCGTCAACAGCAGCCTCGATTACCAAACGATTTTCGCCAACGGGCGCGTCGGTTACAGCCTCTTCGGGGGCAATCTGCGCATCAGCGGCGGCGTCGACTTGGGCACCGCCCACGTCGGGGCCCCGGAGTGCAGCGACGGCGTGAGCTGTGGCGCGGTCTTCACCCGCAACCCGCAGCTGTTGCCCATCGACAGCTGGGGCTTCCTGTTCCGGCCCGAGCTGGGGATCTCCACCTTGAGCGGCGCCCTGGGCGCCTTCGTGCGCGGCGGCTGGATGTTCGGCGTGAATCCCGCCTTCAATGTCGTGGATGGCGGCGGACCCAATTTCGGCTTGAATATCCCCAATATCGAGGTCGGCGTCGGGATCGACGTGATGGCCATCATCGGCCTGTTCACCGGGGGTTCGAGCCCCCGCAGCGGCGGCGCCTCGACGGAAAGGCCGAGGGAGGGCTCCGGCGATACGGCGGAGGCCCCTGTCCATCCTTTGCCCGTGGCGGAAGAGCCCGCCTTGACGGGTCTGGCTTTGGTCCGCGACCGTCGCGAGAGCGCCTCGCGCTTCCGTACCGAGGCGACGGCGGCTTCGGAACTGGTGACCAGCGCCCGCGCCGGTTTCACCGGCGTCAGCGGGACCGATGCCGCGGCCATGACGCGCCGCCGCGTCCAAGCCTTGGAGGTATTGAACCAGTCCCAGGCGGTCCTCTCGGCCTACCAGCACATCACCGATTTGCTGGCCGAAGCCCAAGCCGGGTTGGAGGGCCTGGCCGGCGCCGACCGGACGGCGGCCAACCGCGCGATTCAAGAGATCACCAATTGGCAGACCGAGGTTCGGCGCCTGGCCGGCCAGGCCTATCGCCAGGCCCGGCAAACCGCCGAGGATTTCAACGGCATGGCCAATCACGGCGAGGACGTGCCCTTTAATCTGGTCGATCCTACGCCGGCCGCCGCGACGGGGACCGGGAGGCGGCGTCGGACGCGGACGGAGCCTCGTACCGAGCCTCGCACCGAACCGCGGACGGAGCCCCGTACGGAACCTCGTACCGAGCCGCGGACGGAACCCCGCACCGAGCCGCGGACGGAGCCTCGCACCGAACCCCGCACCGAGCCGCGCGCGCGGCCTGACGCCGGCGTGTCTCCTTTCATCTTCGGCGGCGACGAGGGTGGCGGCGGCACCCCGGCTCGTCCCGATGCCGGCGTCGCCCGGCCTCGCGATGACGAGTAGTCCTTACCAGAGCAAGCGCTTGAAAATGGCCCGGTTTTTCCCGATGGGGAAACCGGGTCTTGTTTTTTTGACGCGAAATACGAGCCCGCAGACCCGCGATTTTCCTGGCTCCGCGGAGGGCTCTTGGGATGCGTACAAGGTTTTAACGCAACTTTTCCCCGTTCCGCCGATAAATAAGGGCGAGATGCGGGGGGCACACAGGTCGTAAGACCCATTTCTGTTTTCGAATCATGGGGGCACAACCCATCCTTCGTAAACACTCCCGCTAAATCGAATAACCCTCGGTATCCGACTTTCGTCGTTCGCCGATTCGCGCCCGCGCGAAATTTCAGGAGGTTTACGAAATGACGCCACCCAAGCCCGCTGATTCCGCCAAACCGGTGACGCCACCGCCCGCCGCCGATAAGCCCGCCGACAAACCTGCCGAGGCCCCCAAGGTCGAGGCAAACGCGGATGCGAAGGCCGAGGCCAAGGTCGATACCTCCGCCTTCGTCCCCGGCGACACCAGCAGCTACACCCTGAGAACGGATTTCGGCTACGGCGGCCAGAATTTCGGCAACGATCAGGGCGTGGATCACTATGGATTTCACTTCAAGATCGCGCCGGGGCTCATGTTCCGCTTCGCCGAGGATCGGCTGCGCATCCCGGTTCGCCTTTTCTACGGCTACCAAGGCCTGAACAAGGACCTGGGCGCGGGCGTCGAGAGCACGGCGACGATGCACCAAGTGGGCGTCGAGAGCGGCGCCGGCTACGCCTTCCACCCGACTTGGTTCTCCGCCTACGGCCTCTTGGGCCTGGGCGCGCACATCTACAACGCCCCCGAGTCCCGCGACGGGATGAAGGGCGCCGAGTTCAACAAGAATCCCTTGCTCTTCCCGTTGGGCGGCGCCGGCTTCGGCCTCAACCTCGGCGCCGAGCTCTGCACCTGGTACGACGCGGTCTGCGCGAAGGCCGGCTACACCCACACCTTCGGCCTGAACCCGACCCTCGAGGTCGTCGACGGGCCCTCCAGCGCGATGGGTCTGAACCCGAACGGCTTCAACGTCGGTCTGGGCATCGACATCCTGCGCGTCGTGGACAACATCCGCGGCGGCGGCGGCGTCGCCAAGCCGCGCGGCCATCGCGAAGAGCCGCGTAAAGAAGATACCCCGACCGATGCCGGCAAGCCCGGCGAGGGCGGCAAACCCGTCGAAGGCGGCAAGCCCGGCGAAAAGCCGGTGGAGGGGCCTAAGCCCGCTCCGGCACTGACCGGCGTGGCCCTCTTCGAGGCGAAGCGCGACGAGAACAAGAAATACGCCGAGCAGGCCCAGAAGGGCGCGGCGGCCGCGAAGTCCGACCTGGACATCGTGAAGCTGGGCTCGACCGACGCCGCCAAGGCGAAGGCCATGGCCACTGACGCGGTCGCTTCCTTCCGCATCGCCCTCGAGGCGATGAACAACGCCAACGCGGTAGTCGCGGACCTCGAGAAGCAGGTGGGCGGACTGACCGGAGACGACAAGACCAAGGCCGAAGCGGCGCTGAAAGAGGCGCGCAAGGCCGCGGACGAGTCCAACAAGCACGCCCGCGACGCCTGGGATTCCGCCTCGGCGGCGGTGAAGGCCTACGACAAGAAGAAGGGCAGCGAGAGCCCCGTGGACTTCCCGGACACCAAGCCGGCGGCGCAGGGGCAGGCTCCGAAGCCGACCTACAAGCCGAAGGATAAGCCTAAGGACAAGCCGGCGGACAAGCCGAAGGATAAACCGGCGGATAAGCCCGCCGATAAGCCGGCGGACAAGCCTAAGGACAAGCCGGCCGACAAGCCCAAGGGCGGCGCCGAGCCGGACTTCTAGACCGAGACGATTTTATCGCCACAAAACCCTGTCCCGATTCGTCGGGACGGGGTTTTTATTTTTCGAAAGCTAAAGTCGGCGGTTTGCGGAGGCTGTAGGGGCCGTTCGCGAACGGCCCCTACGGATTTGGCAGATGTCCGGCCGTTTTTGACACTACGGAAGGGTGGGCACGGGGCCCGCTCCTACGAAGATTTCGCCTCGCGCGCCTTGCGGCCGCCCAAGATGATGCGCAGCCGGCCCTTGGCGAAGCCGCGGCCCTCGAGGACGTCCATGATCTCGCGGTCGTCGTTGGCGGCCTTCTTGATCTTGGCGGCGTCCTGCTCGATGAGATCGCGGCTCATCTCGATGCCGTAGGAGGCCAGGATGGCCTTGATCTCGTCGAAGTGCTGGAGGATGGACATCCGCACCGACTCGAAGCCCGACTTGGCCGCGCTGGCGCGGGTCCAGAAGGCGAAGGGGTTCATCTGGAAGAAGGTCGTGTCGTCCTCTTTGGGCTCGATCAGGATGATGTCGCCCTTGAAGCTTTTGTCCTGTTCGTAGCGCTTCATGCCGTCCTGCAGGCGCGAGTGGTAGATCGCCCGGAAGACCTGATTGAAGACGCCGAAGACGCCGTTGTCGGAGATGCGCGGGTCCTTGGTGACGTAACGGTTTTTTTCGCGCAGGTACTCGACGTTGACGATGTTTTTGAGCGGGCGGAAGGGGTTGTAGCAGATCACCAGCTCGGCGCCCTTCTCGATGGCGAGATCGATGTTGGCGGTCTTGAGCACGCCGCCGTCGATGTAGTCCAGGCCCTTGATGCGCACCGGCTTGTAGAAGCCGGGAAGGGCGGTGGAGGCCTGGACCGCCTCGCTGATCGTGACGTCGTTCTTCTCGTCCCAGCCGAAGATGGCCCGCTCGGAGCTGTCGAGGGCCATCGCGCTGATATAGAGATCTTTTCCGCGCATCCGCTTGAGCACCTTGAAGTGGTTGCTCAGGTGGTTGCGCTTCATGTTTTCGCGCAGGAAGCGCTCGAGCGGCTTGTTGTCGAAAAAGCCGGTGGGCACCGCGCTGAGGATGGAGGGCGCGGATCGGCCGCTGTAAAGCGCCTTGGCCAGCGGCCGCACCATCTTTTCGTAATTGGTGTAGTTGGGCTCGTGGAGGAAGCGCGCCACGCCCTTCTTCAGGCTGTCGCCGATGTTGGGCAGGGCCTGAAAGAAATCCAATAAAATGTTGGGGAAGTAGGCGAAACGGTTGAAAAGGTACTGCAGCGGCTTCTCGACGATCTCGCGCCAGTTGGGCATGTAGATCTCGAGAGGCGAGAGCTGGGAGAAGTGCTCGCTGCTGCCGTCGAGGCTTTTGAGGATTTCCTCGGGCGGGATGCCGCCCGCCAGGGGCGCCGCCAGAAAGCCGCCGGCCGAGGTGCCGACATAGATGTCGAAGTCGGTGACCTTGCGGTTGACCAGGAAGTCGTTGAAGGCCTTGAGCCCGCCCGCCTTGAAGGCGCCGCCCGAGACCGCGCCGCCGGCGAGGACGAGGGCGGTTTTGCTGTGGTGTTTTTTCTTGGAGAGATCGCTTTTCTGGACGATTCGGATACCCAAAGGCCAGCTCCTTCCTTAACCAGGATTCAACCAGGACCCCACCGAGCATTTGACACAGTGGGTCGAGCCTAGCTTTGAAAGTCGAAGAAAGTCAAGCTTTTGGAGTGTTGTGGGTTTACTAGATCTCCCCCTTCCGCATCTTGAGGATCATCTTCAAATTGGCGTTGTACTTCCCATAGGCCTTCTCCCCGGCCTTGAACTGCGAGAAGGCCTCCTCGCGCTGGCCGTTCTTCAGGGCGATGTGCCCCAGCATGTAGTGGGCGTAGGCCTGCCAGGCCGCCGAGGGTTTGTTGGCCAAAAATTCCTCGAAGCTCCGCTTGGCGGCGGCGTAGTCACCGGAGCGGTTGTAAGCCAGGCCCCGAAAATAGCGCGCGACGTTGATCGAAGGATCTTCCTTCAAGACGCCGTTCAGCACCTCGATGGCCTCGGCCTGCTTGCCCGTCAGGGAGAGGAAGTTGCCCTTGAGGTTTTTCATGACGATGTTCTGGGGGTATTTGTCCAAGAGCTTTTGTGCCAGGGGCAGGCCCAGGCGGCCGTTGCTTTGCTCGTGGTAGACGAAGACGAGGGCGGCGATCGCCAGGTCGTTGACGACCGATCCCTCCGCGATGGCTTGCTGGATCTGCGAGATGCCTTCCTTGCGCCGGTCCTTGAAGAAGGGCAGGAACTTGAAGCGGCTGGTGAAGACGCTCTTCCAATAATTGAAAAGCCCCAGCCCCAGGTTGACGTCCACGAAGGCCGGGTCCAGCTGCAGGGCGCGCTCGAGGCATTTCTTCGCCTGGTTGCTCTCGCTCAGCGCCTTGAAGTACTCGTCCTTGCGGATGTAGTAGAAGCCGCGCAGGCCGCTGCTGGCGCCGCAGAGGAAGTTGTCCCAGGCGCTGCTGTCCTTGTTGTCCGCAATCTTGTCGACGATGGCCTTGTTGCGCCGTTGTTCCTGCTCGAAGGTCGCGTCGAGGGAGAAGTCGAAATTCTCGAACATCTTGGAGTTGTAGAGCGCCATCAAGCCAAAGGAGCCCAGGGGCGAATCGGGGTACTGCCGCGCCAGCCGGTCGAAGTGGGCCTCGGCGGCCTGGTACTGCCGGTTGAAGATGAGCGTCTGGCCGGCGAGGGCCTGGTTGAGCATTTCCTCGGTGGCGCCCTGGGGGACGTGCTTGAAGGCCCCGAGGGCCGGGATCAGGGTCAGGAGTAGGAGGATTTTGGGGATGCGGCGCAAGCGTGCCTACCTTTCTTCGGATAAAAGAAATAACGAATTTGGACGCCGAAGGTTAGGAGAATTTTTGCGCTTAAAAAAAAGAAAGCATGGGCCTGGGGCTTGTAGAAAACCCCTAGGCCCATGCTGGACCTGGGATGAGGAGACTTTTAAACTTTTAAAACCCTATTCAAGACGGATCACGATTCCAATTGGAATCATACCCGGCGGCGCGGAAAAGCTCAAGCCTTGTCCGGCCTCGATCAAGGTCTTTCCGTCCACTTCCAGGAAATAGGCCCCCGGCGACTGGACCGTCCCCTGAAAGGGCAGGTCCTTCAGGTCGTGGGAGTGAACGCCTTGCAGCTGGGTCCCGCGGTTGTCGTCCTGCGGGCCGTGGAGGGAAATCGCCTGGAAGTTGTAGCGCGGATCCCCCGTGATGCCCCGGTTGCTCAGCTGGAGGGTGGCGTAAAAATCCAGGAGGAGGTTGCGCAGGCTCCAGCCCGTCGCCCGCTCGATATTCGTCACCCCCTTCACCCCGCTTTGCAGGAGATTTCTCAATAATTCCGGTCCATTGGAGGCGGCCGGGTAGCGGCCCAGGTCGGCTTGTTCGTAGAGGTAGCGGAAGAAGAGGTAGGACCCGCCGCGCTGGGCGATGGAGATCCCGGCGGTGAAGGCGGCGTTTTCCGGGGCGACCAGGTAGAGCAGGACGCGGGAGGGATTTTCCACCCCGACCCGATCCAGGGAGCCGTCGGCCTCTAGGTCCTCAATGAAGTGGCTGATCCCCTCGTTGGCCCAGGCCTCCTCCGCCCCGTCGTTGCGGAGCAGGAGGTGTTGGTTGAAGCTGATCATGTGCTGGAATTCGTGAGGGAGCACCGAGCGAACGATATTGGAGTCCCAAAACTCCCGGCTTAACTGCACATTCCATTGTCCCTTGGGGTCGGGGACGCAGAGGAAGAGGACCTCCTGCTCGTTGCTACCGGGGATGCTGCTCCGCGGGTAGAGATCGCCGCCGAAGAAATAGCCCGTGATGAAGCCCCCGCCCGAGGAGCCCAGGCGATTGACGGCGGGGGAGAAGAGGACCGAGAAGGTCCCGTTCTCGTCGACGTCCGACTCGCTGCCGAAGAGGTTGCGCTCGTGGGGGACCTTGGCCTCGAATTCATCGAGGATCGAGCCCAGGTTGCCCGCGTTCAGGTCGTTCAAGACCGCCTCGTCCACGTAGTAGACGGCCTGGCCGCTGCGCCGCACCTCGACACCGCAGACGGTCTCGTAGGCGTTGTTGTCGGAGAGGCTGCTCAAGACCCGGAAGTGAATTCCGCGCCCGCCGGCGCAGGAGGTCCGGGTCGCCGCGAAGGCCTTGCCCAATTCTTGCTCCGACTCCGGCTGGTAGGGCTCGAGCCCGCCTAGGTCGGATTCCCAGTCGCGGAGGCGCCGGTGCAGGAGGGCGGTGGCGTCGTCGGTGTCTTCTTCCTCGATTTCCTCCGCCTCCAGCGGCAGGCCGTCGGGCGCTTGCAGGAACTTGGCCTGGGCCGAGTCGTTCAGGCCCTGGAGTTGGAAGTCGTAAAAGCCCGCCTGGCTGTTGGCGCCGAACAGGACGATGGAGAATTTCTCCCCGCCGGAGAGCTCGGAGAACTCGATGCGCGCCTGGTTCGCCCCGTCGAAATTGACCGGCCTCACCTCGCCTTGGGCGAAGCCTCCACCCAGGGCCTGCGTCGAGAAATCGGTGCCGACCCCTCCGCCCCCGCAGGCGGCCAGTCCCAGCAAGAGGATGCCTCGGATCCAAGCGTGAAAATTGAGGTGGTTGGGCCCCCGGCGCGAAGTAGACATAGCAAACCTCATCCTTCAAAGATTTGCGCGGGAAGGCTTTTCAGGCTCTCTCGATTGGGTAGGCTTCTCTCCTTTTCACTAAAGCAAGCGCGGGGCCAAATGGGGATCCAGCCCTCTCAAAATGAAAAAACAAATATAAAACAATGAGTTGCGGTTATCGTTTCGGTGCCGAAGATTATGGCGATTGGTTAGTATATGGGTTTTAATATACCCATTTGAACGGAAAATTATATATAACCATTTAATAAATAGTGATTTTATTGGTGTGATCGAATTTGTAAAGGGCAGGGTTTAAATTAACCCTTTTGTGGCAGGATGGGGGTGCCTCAGGTAAATAATTTAGACTATTGAAATTTTTAAAGGCCCTTCAGCAGGAAGCTGCCTACGGCGATGCCAAGGGCGGCCAGGATCACGCTGTAGAGGATGAAGGTGTAGAGGCGCGGGCTGCCGCGGTAGCGCTCGCGGAGGCCGAGGAGCTCGAAGACGTTGGCCGGCACGCCTTGCGGGCCCGGATCGGGCGGGGGCAAGGGTAGGGCGGAGCCTTCGCTGCCGGCGGCGGTCGACCTGGGGGCCCGGCGGGTCGAGAGGATCGAGCGCTCGATCCGTGCCTGGCTGTAGGGGTCGAAACTTCCCTTCGGGTTGAAGACGACGTTC
Organism: Deltaproteobacteria bacterium; assembly: GCA_020853015.1. Taxonomy (GTDB): domain Bacteria; phylum UBA10199; class UBA10199; order DSSB01; family DSSB01; genus DSSB01. The sequence continues at coordinate 335 of JADYZQ010000260.1, read as the reverse complement.
TTGCCGGCCTCGTCGGCCATGCTCATCTGGAGCTGCTCGGCGATGTGGGCCAGCTCGGTGAAGCTGAGCTCTTCGCCGAAGACGGCCTTCAGCTGGTCGTGGTCGATCTTTTGGCCGGGCTTGAGCTGGGCGAGCAGCTTCAGGAAGCGCTCGTCGTCGACCGCGATCTGGGCGAATTTTTCCTCCCGGGCCTTGGCGTCCTGCATGTATTTGAGGTCGCCGACCAAGACGTTGCCCTGGCCCTCTTTCTTGAAGAGGCCGCGGAAGACCATGGCCAGCACCGCCTCCATCGCCTTCTTGGAGGATTTCTCCTCGTTCCCCATCTTGAGCATGCG
>JADYZQ010000259.1 GCA_020853015.1 Deltaproteobacteria bacterium | reverse complement strand
TCGAAAAGGGCTTTATCCGCGCCGAGGTCTACCACTTCGACGATTTGATGAAATACAAGTCCGAGCAGGCGGTGAAAGAGGCGGGGCTGCTGCGCCTCGAGGGGAAGGACTACGTGGTCCGCGACGGTGATATCATGCACTTCCGTTTCAACGTCTAAAGCTCAAGCCAAATCGAACAATAGCACTTCCGCATCCCGCTTCCCGCGCAGGTCCACGCTGGGCACCTGGCTGAGCGCCGCGCCGTCGCCGGCCTTCAGGATTTGGTCCTGCAAGAGGACCTCGCCTCGGGCGACCTGCAGCCAGATATGGCGGTCGGGCTTCACCTGGAAGAACAGTTCCTCGTTGGGCGGGATCCACGAGGCGTAGACGTGGACGTCTTGATGCACGGTCACCGAGCCCTGGTGGCCGTCGGGCGAGGCGATGAGCAGCCAGTGGCCCTTTTTTCGCTCGGCGGCGAAGTCCTTCTGCTCGTAGCCGGGCGGCAGCCCCGATTCCCGCGGCAGGACCCAGATCTGCAGGAAATGCACCGGCTCCTCGTTCGAGGCGTTGTACTCGCTGTGCGTCACGCCCGTCCCCGCGCTCATCCGCTGCACCTCGCCGGGCCGGATCACCGAGCCGTTGCCCATGCTGTCGCGGTGCTGCAGGGCGCCCTCGAGGACGTAGGTGAGGATCTCCATGTCGCGGTGGGGGTGCGTGGGAAAACCCTTGCCCGGCTGCACGCGGTCCTCGTTCAAGACGCGCAGGTCGCGAAAGCCCATGTGGTTGGGGTCGTAATACTCGCCGAAAGAGAAGCTGTGGTAGGTGTTGAGCCAGCCGAAATCGAAGTGGCCCCGATCTTCGGCCTTGCGGAGGTTGATCATGGTGTCCCCTTCCGATTAAAAAAAGGCGGGCTGTCCACCCGCCTCTTTCAGGAGCGCCCCTGAGATTTCTTGAACGATCCCGGCGCCCGCGCCGCCCGCCTTGTTAAAATGGTAAGTCGCTAGTACCGGGGAGTCAAATCGTTATTTCCCGCTGGGGGCCTGCGTGCGATCAAGACCGCGTGCGGGGTGTCCGGCCGCTGACACCAGTCCGTCGGGAAGATGGGGGCCTCGTCCAGCGAGGCGGCGACGCGGTAATAGACCGGATCCCAGCGCAGGCGGTTGAGCTCCTCGGCGTGGCGGAGGATCTCGAAAGGGGTGCGCGGGTTGTAGGCCTGGATCACCAGCCATTCGGCCCGCGGAAACTGGCGGAGGATATCCACCGCCGCAGGCAGGGCGACGTGATGTTGGGCATAGAAGAGGAAGGGCGAGCCGTTGATGAAGAGCACGTCCAAGTCCGAGCGCCGCAGGGCCTCGCGGTCGGCTTCCGCGGGATAGACCTTGTTCACCTCCAGGCCCCAGGCCGTGCCGCCCCGGCGCTCCACCGCCCGCAGGGTCTCAAGGCGGTCGCCGAAGCCGATCTCCAAAAAGCGGGTGTCCGCGCGGACCAAGCGGTCCAGGATCGCCGGCATCGAGGACTCCACGCCCAGGTGGTTGAATTGCGGCAGAACGGCCCCGTCCTCGATCTCGACGAGGCTGGGGATGCGGGTCCCGAAACGCCGCAGGGCCCAGGCGTCGAAGGCACGGTTCGCCGCGTCCCGGTGCCGCGGGCCCAATTCGACGGGCAACAGCGCGGAGCGCGGCTGCGTCACGAGGTCGACGCGGTCGCCGTGACTTTCGTAGCGGCTGTAGGCGGAATGGATCATGCCGAAGCCCAGCAATTCATGGAGCTCGGGGCGGATCCCCCGGATCTGCAGGTCCGAGGCCCGGACCAAGGTCTCGGTGCTCAGCCAATCCAGGAACATCGGCAAGAGCGCCGATCCCGCCCGCGGCTGAAGCGGGGTATCCAGGACGACGCGGTCCGGGGTCAGCTCCACCACGGCGGTGAAGGCGGTCTCCGCATCCTGGACCTCCAAGGTGAAGGACTCGCCACCCGGCAGCGCGCGGCGCTCGCGCAGGGTGAGGCGGGCCTCGCCCCTGGGCCCGGCGGCGAAGACCTGGGCACTCCCCGGTTCCAGACGATCGACGAAGCGCCCCAGACGCAACTCGTAGCGGGCCTCATGGCCCTGGTTGTAATAGGGGTGGAGGTGGCGGCGCGCGAGCACCCCCTCGGGGCCTGGCGCGCTGGAGATTTCGGGGGAAAAATCCCGGACCGGCTCGCGGAAGCGATAGGCGCGATCCCCCAGATGGATGAGCTCGCCGTCGCGGACGCGCAGGGAACCGCCGGGCGGGAGGCGATGTCCACCGACCCGCACCTCGACGCCGCGGGCGCGGGCCTCGGTGTCGATGTCGATGACCCAAAAGACCCCTTGCGCCTCGATCAGCTTGATCGCCGGAACCGCATCGCGATCGACGGGCCGGGCGCGCCCGTCGAGGCTGGGGCGCACCTCCGGCGGCGGGCTCTCCGTGGGGGCCGCGGCGTCGCGACCTCCGCCGCCGACCGAGAAAAAGCGGTCGGGCAGGCGCGGCGGCCCTTCGCCGGGACCGCTCGCCGTGGCGAGGACCGGGGCGTTTCGCCAGGGCAAGGTCCCCTCCCCCGGAGGGGTGGGGAGGTTTGGGAGCCGTTGAAGGCTTGCGGCCTGCCGGTCGAGGTTGAATTCCCAGGCGTCGAAGGCCTGGCGGGTCAGGCGACCGGCCACGTTGAATTGCAGGAGCATCGCCAATGAGTCCGTCAGCGTCGTCGCGCCGTCTTGGGGGCGGCGCAGGCCTAAGTGTTCTTCCAACGAGTGACCCAGCAGGATCCCGCCCAACATCCCGCCCTGCTGAAACAGCCTCT
>JADYZQ010000258.1 GCA_020853015.1 Deltaproteobacteria bacterium | reverse complement strand
GAAGTCGAGCTCGACGGTGGCCCCGCTCTCGCGCAGCGGCTTGAGTTGCTCGAAGAGCAGCCGGTCGGATTCGGCGTCGAGGCCCACCAGGTAGACCCGCGGCGCCTCGTCGCCCGCCACCGCCTGAGCCGGCAGGATCGCCAGCAGCCGCTCCATCCCCAGCGCGAAGCCGATCGCCGGGACCGCGGGGCCGCCCAGCTCGTGCACCAGGTCGTTGTAGCGCCCGCCCCCGGCGACCGCGTTTTGCGCGCCGAGTTCGCCGCTGGTGAACTCGAAGACCGTCTTCTCGTAGTAATCGAGGCCGCGCACCAGCCGCGGGTTGAGCGTGAAGGGCACGTCGTGGGCCGCGAGCGCCGCCTGCACCGCGGCGAAGTGCTCGCGGCTTTCGGGAGAAAGATGGTCGGAATAGAGCGGCGCGCCCTTCGTGGCCTCGGCGCAACCCGGTTTTTTGCAGTCGAGCGCGCGCAGCGGGTTGCGTTGGATCCGGCGCCGGCAATCGTCGCAGAGCTTCTCTTGGACGCCGTCTAGGAAGGCCGCGAGGGCCTGGCGGTACTTCTTCCGGTCTTCCTTGGAACCCAGGGAATTCAAGTTCAGTTGCACCCCCTCGAGACCCAGGTCCTCGAAGAGCTGGTGGATGAGCAGGATCATCTCGGCGTCGAGCAGTGGATGGTCCGAGCCGAAGATCTCGGCGCCGATCTGGTGGAACTGGCGCAGGCGGCCCTTCTGCGGGCGCTCGTAGCGAAACATCGGCCCCATGTAGAGAAAACGGCCCTCGTTGACGTTGTGCGAGGTGAAGTGCTCGACGAAGGCGCGCACCACCGGCGCGGTGCCCTCCGGGCGCATCGCCAGCTTGTGCTCGTTGCGGTCAAGCAACGTGTACATCTCTTTCTCAACGATCTCGGTGGTCTCGCCGACGCTGCGCTCGAAGAGGGCCGCGTCCTCGAGAATGGGGGTGCGGATCTCGCGGAAGCCCGCCGGCGCGAAGACCCGGCGCGCCGCGCGCTCCACCTTCAGCCACTTGCGGACCTCGACAGGATCGAAGAGATCCTCCATGCCCTTGACGCCGACGATCTTTTTTTCTGCCATTTTTTCCTCAACCGAAAATAAAAAGGCGGAACCGGCGAATCGCGCCGTGTTTCCGCCCCAATTTTTATTCCGAGGCCTTGATCTTGCCCGTATCTTCCTTCACCTCGGTCTTGGCCAGGTATTCCTTGAGCTGCAGGGCCTTCGCGTAGATCGGTTTGAAGTGCTCGTCCTGCTCGAGCTTGTACTTCTCGATCTTGCGCAGGGCCTTCTGAGGATTTTTGAGCTTGAGGTAGAAGATACAAAGCTCCTTGAGCAGGCCCAGCTCCTTAGGCTTCTTCAGCAATATTTTTTCGTAGACCTCGACCAGGATGTCGAGGTGCTTCATCTCTTTGCGCAGCTCGCGGGCGAGCTTTTCGTATTCCTTGAGCGACTCGTCCTGCAGGCTCTGGTTGAAGTAGATCTCGGCCAGGCGCAGGCGGTGGCGAGGCTCGCCGGGCTCGGCCTCGACCAGCTTTTGGCAGGCGCGAATCGCGTCGGCGCCCTTCTGGTGCGTCAGGTAGTAATGCACGACGATCTGGAACTGCTGCGAGGCGTCGCCGCGCATCCCCATCTTCGCGTAAAGCTCGCCCAGCTTCTCGTTGAACTCGACCGAGCCGGGGGAAAACTTGAGGATATTTTTGTAGATGGCGATGGCCTTGAGGAGAAATCCCGACTCGCCGTAGTGCTCGGCCACCTCTCGGAACCAGGCGATGCCGTTGCGGATGTCCTTCTTCTTGAAATAGAGCTCGCCGACCTTGATCTTGAGGCGCATGTCGGTGGGGTCCTTGGCGGACATCGCCAAAAATTCCTTCAGCTCGCCCTCGGGGCCGGACTTTTTGAAAAGGCCCTTGAAGATGTTTGAGATGCTTTCTTTAGCCATTGGACTGCGCGCCTGGTGCCGAATGCGTTGCTTCCGTCGGAGCGAACACGAGGTTCGCCCTTACGATTTTTTCTTTCGCCTCTTGGGGCTTACGTCCCCCGCCCGCTTATCGATCTCTTGAATCAGGCCGTAGAGGCCCAGCACGTAGCTGTAGGCCCCGAAACCCGAGACCTGCCCCACCGCGACGGGGGCCATATAGGAATGATGCCGGAATTCCTCGCGTTTGTAGATATTGGAAAGATGGACTTCGACCACCGGCAGGCCGACCGCCGCCGCCGCGTCGCGCAATGCCACCGAGGTGTGGGTATAAGCCGCGGGGTTGATGAGGATGCCGTCGAAGCGTCCCGCCGCCCCCTGGATGGCATCGACCAGCTCGCCTTCGCTGTTGGACTGAAAGACCTTGAGGCTTAAGTTTTCCTCTTCGGCGATGGTCTTGAGGGTTTTGTCGATGTCCTTCTGGGTGACCGCGCCGTAGACGTCGGGCTCGCGCAGCCCCAACAGGTTGAGGTTGGGCCCGTGGATGACGAGGATCTTACGCTTGGGGTGCATGGGCGGCCTTCCTTAGCGACTGAACCCGGCGCAGCAGGGCCTGGAGGCGGAGTATCTTGGCCTCGCGCCGCGACGGCGGGGGCGGAGGGGGAACCAGGGTCAGGCGGACCGGCTCGGGATCGTCCTCCCGAACCGGGGGGGCCTCCGAGGAAAATTCATAACCCTCGACCCGAAGCTCCGGGCCGGCATCCAAGCTTTCGCGGGCTTCGGCCGGGACCGACGCGCCGAGGGCCTGAAGATCGACCGCCGAAGCGGATGCGTACTGCAACTCCTGGGAAGTTTCATCCGCCGTATTTTCCGAACCGGACTCCCCGGCTTCGAGCGCGGCCTCTTCTTCCTCCGACGCGGTGGAGTCCGAGGCCTCCGGATTGCGCCCGCCGCTCTTGAAGCGCTCGAAGGCCCGGCGGGCCTCCTCGCGGAGCTCCTCGAGGATGCGGCGAACGCCCTCGTGCTGCGGGTTCTTCTGCAGGATCAACTCGGCCAGCTCCATGGCGTACTGGGTGCTGCCCTGCTCGCGCAGGATCTTCACCATGGTCTCGGTATGGAAGACGGGATCGAAATCGATGGGCATAGCTTACACCAGTATTTCGTCGAGGGGCGTCGGGATCACCACCGACTTGCCGATCTTGTTTAAATAAACGAAATGCAGCCGGGAAGACACCCTTTTTTTGTCCTGCATCAGGGCCTTGCGGTAGGCCGCCTTGGGGAAGGCCGGCATCTCGGTGGGCAGGCCCGCGCGGGCGATCAGGGCCTTGAGGCGCTCGACGTCGGCCTCGGGCAGGCCGGCCCGCTCGACCGAGCGGCGCGCGGCGTAGACCATCCCCATCGCGATCGCCTCGCCGTGGGTGTATTTTTTGTAGCGGGTCAGGCTCTCGATCGCGTGACCCAGGGTGTGGCCGAAGTTGAGCTTGGCGCGCAGCCCCAGGGTCTCCTTCTCGTCGCGCTCGACGACCCATGCCTTCAGCTCGCAGCAGCGGCGGATGACCGGCTCGAGGCCCGCGCCCTTTCCTTTCAAGATGGCCTCCATGTGCTCTTCCAGGCCGCGAAACAGCTTCGCGTCGAAGATGGCAGCATACTTGATCACCTCGGCCAGGCCGCAGACGAACTCACGACGCTTCAAGGTCTTGAGGAAGGCCTCGTCGATCAAGACGAAGCGCGGCTGGTAGAAGGCGCCGACCAGGTTTTTGCCCTGCGGCAGATCGACGCCGGTCTTGCCGCCGATCGAGCTGTCGACCTGGGCGAGCAGGGTGGTGGGGATCTGGACAAAGGGAATGCCGCGCAGGAAGCTCGCCGCCGCGAAGCCGACCAAGTCGCCGATCACGCCGCCGCCCAATGCGATCAGCGGGGTCTTGCGGTCGACCTTGAACTCGACCAACTTGGCGTAGACCGAGGCGACGGTCTTGAGGGTCTTGAAGCTCTCCCCGTCGGGCAGGACGATCGCCTTGAGGTCGTGCTGCCTCTTCAGGTGCCGGGCGATCTTGGCCCCATGGAGGCGTTGGACGACCGAGTTGGTGACCAGCACCACGCGCTCGGCGGGGCAATGGCGTTGCAAGAGCAGGTTGAGGCTTTCGATCCCGTTTTTCTGAAAATAAAGCGGGTAGCTCCGCTCGCCCAGCTCGACGCGCAGGGCGCGGCTCTCGAGGGGCAACACCCTGAGAATCTCCTCGACGACCGCTTCCGGGCTTTGATTGTCGGTCGGGATCTGCAACGAGATGCGGCTGTAGGCGGAGGCGCGTTTGGCAAGAATTTCGCGGATCTGCCCCTCCTTGTCCTCGCCCTGCAGCAGGGGCCGGGAATCGTCGGCGCTCAGGCGCTTGAGCAGCGTCGGAATCTGGGCCTTCAGCAGGACAAGCTGCCCGTTCTTGCGGATCTTGTCGAGGTTGTCGCGGAAGCATACCGCGCCGCCTCCCACCGCGATCACCGTCGCCTCGCGGGCCAGGGCCTGGTCGATGGCCATGCTCTCCCAGCGGCGGAACATCTCTTCGCCCTCTTCCGCGAAGATCCGAGCGATGGGCTTCTGGCTGAGCGAGACCACCAGGTCGTCGGTGTCGACGAAGTCGTAGTCAAGCTTGCGGGCGAGCAGCTTGCCGACCGTGGTTTTGCCGGTGCCCATGAAGCCGCTGAGGATGATGCGTGAGGGAAGGGACATGATCGTGATTAATATTGGCGGACCTGCTCGAGATACCCGTCGTAATTCCTGCGGATCTCCCGCAGCGAATCGCCGCCGAATTTCTCCAAAAACGCGTCCGCCACGGTGATCGCCACCGCCGCCTCGCCGATCACCGCCGCCGCCGCGATCGCGCAGGTGTCGGAGCGCTCGACGCTGGCCTCGAATTCCTGTTTGGTCTCGATGTCGACCGAGTGCAGCGGCTCGTAGAGCGTCGAGATGGGCTTGAGCGCCCCGCGCACGATCAGGGGCAGGCCCGTCGTCATGCTGCCCTCCATCCCGCCCGCGCGGTTGCTCGAACGGGTGAAGGCCCGCTTGGCCGCATCGTAATAGATGGGGTCGTGCACCTGGCTGCCGAACTTAAGCGCGTTGTCGAAGCCGTCGCCGATCTCGACGCCCTTCACCGCCTGGATGCTGAGGATCGCCTGGGCGAGGCGGCCGTCCAGCTTGCGGTCCCACTGGACGTAGCTGCCCAGTCCCGGCGGCAGGCCGTCGACGACAATCTCGAAGATCCCGCCCAGCGAATCGCCCTTCTTCTTGGCCTCGTCGATCAGGGCCACCATCTTGGCCTCGGCCTCGGCGTCGAGGCAACGCAGCGGGGCGTCCTCGGTCTTGGCCAGGATCTCGTCCGCGCTCGCGGGAATCGGCCGGGCGCGCACCGGACCCACCGCCGTCACGTGCCCGGCGATCCGGACGCCGAACTCTTCCAACAGCCTTCGCGCCACCGCGCCGCAGGCGACGCGCGAGGTGGTCTCGCGGGCGCTGGCCCGCTCGAGGACGTTGCGCAGGTCGCG
>JADYZQ010000257.1 GCA_020853015.1 Deltaproteobacteria bacterium | reverse complement strand
GGACTGCGACCTGTCGATCTTCTTTCCGCACGGCGGCGAGCGGGGCGGGCCGCTCATCCTGATCAAGGCCCCCGAGCTCGACCTCGGCAACGAGGCCGGGCGCAGGCGCGCCTTCGCCGAGCTGATGAACCGCGTCAAGGCCCTGGCCCACGAGGCCGAGCACTGGCGGCACGTCACCGGGAATTACTTCGGGACCGAGCGCGCCTCCCGGCCTCTGCAGCTGGCCGAGGCGAGCCGCGAGGAGCGCTACGTCTCGGAGATCATGGCCTACCTCGAAGAGTTCCGTTGGCGGGCGCGCAATCTCGACGCGGATTTTTGGGAGATCTCGCGGCGGCTCGGCGAGACCCTGCCGGTCTACCTGCGGGGGATAGCCGACCGGTCTTACTTCGGAGCCCCCAACCAGGCCCGGGCCCTGCGCTAGGCCCCACCTGCTGGACCCGACCGCCTCGCAAATCCTTCCTTGATTCATGGGGTCGGAATTCTTAAAATTCACATAAAATAAGGAAAAAAGAATGGAATATAAAAAAAGAAAACTTGGCCTCTTCGTGTTGAGCCTTCTCTGTCTTCTGTTCGTCGGCCGATCCTCCTTCGCCATTGACGATGGGACGCTGGTGGACGAATGCACGTACGCGGGATGCGACGGCTGGGATTGCATCACCTGGGGTAGAGGGGATGATCAGAGATTCTGTTGGTGTACGTTTTGCGAGGACCTCTCCGCGGCAGGGGCCGTGTATCAAGTGGGGCAGGATCAATACCTTTGCGGCGCCGTCCCCAACGGCGCCAGCCTCAGCAAGAAGTGCGTTCCCTTCCCGGTTCAAATCAAGACCCTGGACCTCAATGATACGCGGGTGGAGACTACCGATAAGGCGGCCATCGATGAAATTCTCCGTTTGAAAGGCCTGAGGGCTCCCCAAAAGGGGCAAACGATAGCCCCCACGGAAGTCAAAACACCGATCCAAAAAACGCCGACGTTCCTGCAAAAAACGACGACGCTGACAAAATGACATTGCCGCTCTTTCGGCCGGCGAAGCAACGGCAAAGCATTCTCGAATCATGAACCGCGTCTAGGCCCGAGCCCCGCGCTAGGCGCCCCTCACTGGACCCGGCCGGCACGCGGCTCGTGATGATAGATCATGTTGATGTCCGGAGGCAGAAGGGGATGGCTCCCGGCGTAAAAGGCGTCGGTGATTTCGATCACGCGGCGTTGCCCGCCGATCTCGACCTCATTCCAGACATGCGCCCCGCCGATGATGCTGCCGCGGACCATCTGGACCTTGCGGACCCCCAGGTCGGCCAAAAAGGCCTGGGTGAGCAGGGCGAGGTGGCGGCAGAAAGGGAACTTCCGCTTCAACATCTCGCCCACCAGGATTTTTTGGTCCCGCTTGTCGGCGATGAAGGCGTCCAGCCGGCGCAGGGCGCCCTTGGCGTCCTCGCCCGGGTCGCGAAATTCCTTGCGGAGCATGAAATTGTAAATGCTCATCGCCAATTGCAGGTCCCGCTCGAAATTCGGATCCTGGGGGTCCAGGAATTCCTTCCCGATAGAGCGCCTCACCTGCTCCTGGGCCTGGGCCAGGAAGTCGCGCACCACGACGTCCTGGCTTCGGTCCCAGACGATGATCTCTCGGTTGGCGGGATCTTCGGCATAGCGACCCGCGCCCTCCATATAGACCGCGCTGCGCCCCGGGACCTCCAGGCCGTTGACCGGGGTCCCCTCCAGCAAATTCTCCTGGGTGAATTGCTTGGCCTGATAGAGATGGGGATGGACGATGGCCCAATCCCCCGCGGTGATGGTGCGGGAGAGATCGCCGTCCCCGACTTTCCTCGGGGCGATCCAGGTGATCTTCTCGTGGCCCATCTGCAAGACGTCGCCGTCCTTTAAAGTCACCGCCTCGCCCGAAGGGAGGCGCCGGCCGTTGACGAAGGTCCCGTTTAAGCTGGCCACCCAGCCCTTGGGGCTTTGGGCGCCGTCCCGGAGCTCGTAGACATCTCGGTTGCCTTCCCGCTTGTAGGTCAGGGTCGCCTGGCGCCCGGAGATCAGGCTGTTTTTATCCTGGCGCGAACCCAAGACCCAGTCGCCCACGCGACCCAGGACGAGGGAACCCTTGGTTTCCAAGAGCCGCCGGGCATCGGCGGGTATTTCGGTCCCTCCTGGAACCGGCGGCTCGCCTTTTTTGGCCTCGGTTTTTCCGGCGCCGCCCTCCGCCGTCTCGTGGAAATAGACGTGGACAGTGATGTTGTCGGAGGGCTTGTAGTGGGCGAGCAAGGTGCCGCCGCTCTGGCGATCCCAAATGTTGGCGTTCTGGTCGATCCAGCGCTGCTGTCCGTCCGGCGTCGTGATGGGGGTGCGCAGTCCGAGGGGGCGACTGAAGCTCTCGATCAGGATTCCGCCTTCCTTGGCGCTGAACACGGAATACACATAGGCATTAGTGGCCTCGTCCAAGTCGCGGCGCATGTAGCGCTTCTTCCCGTCGCGGAGGACCTCGATGCGTTCGCCGGGGCCCAAATCCTGCCATTGCAGCTTCCACTCCCGCTTGGCGCCCATCGCCTCGTGGGCGCTGCCCATCCGGCCGATGGCCGTGTTGAAGATGCCGTCCATGGCCTGACCGGGATTTTTGGCCGCGAGGGCCTGACCGGCGATTTCCCGCGAGCTGACGCTGTCGCTCACCCCGTCGGACATCATCACGATGCGGTCTCCCGCCTCCAGACGGACCTCGGTGACGACCGGCTGGGTATTCTTGCCGCCGCCCAAGGAGCCCAGGACCACATTGGACCTGGGGTGGGCGCGTTTCATCAATTCGACGTCGTCGGTGTGCAGGCCGAATTTT
>JADYZQ010000256.1 GCA_020853015.1 Deltaproteobacteria bacterium | reverse complement strand
CGGCGCAGTCCCCGCTCCACGGCATGGACCTCCTGGACCTCCTCGACCTGCAAGCCACGCCCCTCTCGCAGCTCGCGCGCGAGACCTTCCTGAAGGGCGAGGTCGACTTGCAGCTGCTCAGCTACGCCCAGATGCAGGAGCTCTGGCTGCGGCAGGAGCAGAGCCGGGTCTCCAAGGATCCCGCGCTGTCCCTGTTCCTGCCTTCGGGCAGGAGCGCCTCGGGGCGGCCCACCGTGGCCGTGGTCGCCCCCGCCGCCGCCCTGACGCTGGAGGAGAAGGCGGATCGCGCCCTGCGGGTGGCCGGCTGGGCGGTCCACGAATTCGAACACTACGCGCATCATCGGGCGCTGCCCTTCCAGGACCCGGCGGGCCTGCTGCGCGCCGAGATGCGGGCCTCGTTGGAAGAACTGCACTTCTTGCTGAAGAACGGCGAGGTCTCGGAGTGGGAGCGGATTCGCCCGCTGGCGCCGCAGGGATTGGGGATTTACCTGCGCTCGAGGGTCGAGCAGGATTATCTGGGGGAGCCTCGCCTGCGGTAGCCGGCGGTGCGGCGGGGGGGGCCGATGCCGAATCCTCTGGGCAAACGGCGGCGGGGCCCTTAGCATGGCCGCATGACGAAACGCTCGACCTTGGTCTTGCTTGGGTTTCTCCTGTTGAGCGTCGCGGTGCAGGCCGCGGGCGCCTGGGCGACCTTTTCCGAAATTCCAACTTGGTATCAGGGCCTGAACAAGCCCGACTGGAATCCCCCGCCCTGGGTCTTCGGCCCCGTGTGGACGGTCCTGTATGCGTTGATGGCGGTGGCCGCCTGGCTCGCCTGGCGGGAGGTCGGACTGCGCAGCGGGGCGCTGCGCTTATACTTCTTGCAGCTGCTGCTCAACCTCCTATGGTCCTACCTATTTTTTTGGGGACATTCGCCCTTCCTGGCCCTGATCGACATCGGGCTCTTGTGGCTGGCGATCGGCGCGACGGCACTCGCGTTTCGGCGGGCGCGGCCCCTGTCCGCAGCCTTGCTGCTGCCCTATTGGGGCTGGGTGGGCTTCGCGGCCGCGCTTAATTTTTCGATCTGGCGGCTCAATCCTTAGAGAGCTTCGCGCATCCTTCTCCTTTTATTTGTTTTTTTCAGAGTTTTCCGCGGGGCGGTTGCGGGCGGCGTTTCGCTCGTTGATGTGCAGCCCGATCAGGTAGGTCACCATCACCACCAAATAGAGCTGTCCCAGCACCGCCTCCATCGAGACCAGCATGCGGCTCCAGGGCGAGGCGGGCATGATGTCGCCGAAGCCCAGGGTGGTGAGGGTCGTGAAGCTGAAATAGATGAAATAGTAGAGCTCCGAGAATAAGTGTTTGCCCCGGGCGGGAAGGTTGAAGAGGCGCTGGTCGAAGAAAAAGGCGCCCGGGTCAAGGTCTTGAAGGAAGGAATAGACGAAGGCCCAGATAAAGCCCAGCAGGAGGTAGATGCAGAGGGCCGCGAAGATGGTGTTGGAGGTCGGCGCCCGGCTGCGGATGACGTGCCTCAGCAGCAAGCCCGCCGTATATATAAGGTAGAGCCCGTTGACCGCCGTCCCGGTCAAAATCAAGAGGTGGTTGCTGACGGCATGGCTGGTCCAGGTCAAGGCCTGGGCCAGGATCACCAAGGCGAGGGCGGTGATGGCCAGGTGCTTGCGTTCGCTGACCGCGAAGACCCCCATGATAAGGACCAAGGAGAAGGCCAGGTCGAGGAGTGCGATCCCGACGACTTCGGTCGCGATTAAGGGATGGATCAGGTAGGGGAGTAGGAGCGCCAAAAACAGGAATAGGAAGCGCCGGTGGAAGATGGCGTCGCGCAGCTGGAGGAGTTGGGCCTTCAAGGCCCCCGAAGATGCCAAAGCCCCGTCATGCTGTCAACGCGAGGTCCCTGAAAATTCCGAACCTTTGTCGGGGAAAAATGAAGCAACACTTCAGGTCGTGGGTAGTCCCGAGCCGCGAGATTGTGTACAAATAGGGCCGGGAAAAAGCGGCGGCCCGGCCCGGGGATTTCGGAGGCATTTTTCAAAATACCTTCTTGAAATCCATAAATTATGTGTGGCATAGAGCTATCCCTTTTGCCCTTTTTGAGATTCTGGACACATTTTGAGGATTTATGGACCGGCAAGAAATCCGCAAAAAGCTTGAAGAAAATGGCCTTTACGATCCGCGGTTTGAACACGATTCCTGCGGCGTCGGGTTCGTCGTCCACATGAAGGGCAAGAAGTCCCACGACATCATCGAGAAGGCCCTGCTCAGCCTTAACCATCTCGAGCACCGCGGCGCCTGCGGCTGCGAGGTCAACACCGGGGACGGGGCCGGCATCTTGATCCAGCTCCCCCACGCCTTCTTGACCAAGGTCTTCGGCCAGGTCGGAATCCAGCTTCCGGAAGAGGGGAAGTACGGGGTCGGCACCCTGTTCCTCCCCCAGGACCCCGAACAGCAGAAGAAGGCCGAGCAGATCCTCGAGCACGTCGTGGCCGAGGAGGGGCAAAAATTTCTGGGCTGGCGCCCGGTGCCGGTCGACGCCTCGATGCTGGGCAATATGTCCAAATCCGCCATGCCCTTGATGAAGCAGTTCGCCATCGGCATCGGCGACAAGGGCCCCAACTTGCCGGGGCCGGCCGACGACGCCTGGGAGCGCCGGCTCTTCATCATCCGCAAGGTCTTCGAAAACGCCGTCCGTTTCTCGCGGATGAAAAACTGGATGGACGTCTACATCCCGTCCCTCTCCAGCCGTACGCTCATCTATAAGGGGATGCTGACCTCGGGGCAGGTGAATCCCTATTTCCCCGACCTCTCCGACCCCGACATGGTGACGGCGATCGGGCTGGTGCACTCGCGCTTCTCGACCAACACCTTTCCCAACTGGGAGCTGGCGCATCCCTTCCGCTACATCGCCCACAACGGCGAGATTAACACGCTGCGCGGCAACATCAACTGGATGCGCGCCCGCGAGGCCCTTTTCGCCTCGCCGCTCTTCGGAAAAGAGATCAAAAAGGTCCTGCCGGTGGTGCGCGAATTCGGGTCCGACTCGGCCGTCTTCGACAACGCCCTCGAGATGCTGGTGCAGGGGGGCTACTCGCTGCCGCACGCGGTGATGATGATGATCCCCGAGGCCTGGAGCGGCCACGAGACGATGAGCCGCGAAAAGAAGGACTTCTACGAGTACCACAGCTGCCTCATGGAGCCCTGGGACGGCCCGGCCTCCATCGCTTTCACCGACGGCCGCATGATCGGCGCGGTCCTGGACCGCAACGGGCTAAGGCCCAGCCGCTACTACGTCACCAAGGACGACCTGGTCATCATGGCCTCGGAGGTCGGCGTCATCGACGTCCCGCCCGAGCAGGTCCTGCTCAAGGGCCGCCTGCAGCCGGGCAAGATGTTCCTGGTCGACATCCAGCAGGGCCGCATCATTGACGACGCCGAGCTCAAGCACGGCCTCGCCACCGCCAAGCCCTACGGCGAGTGGCTCAAGAAAGAGCTGGTCAAGCTCGAGGAGCTGCCCGCCTCGCCGCACCTGCCCGAGCCCGACCACGCCACCGTGACCAAGCGGCAGGCGATGTTCGGCTACAGCGTCGAGGATATCAATTTGTTGATGCGGCCCATGGCGGCCAACGGCGAGGAGGCCATCGGATCGATGGGCACCGACACGCCCTTGGCGGTGCTCTCCGACAAGCCGCAGAACCTCTTCAATTATTTTCAGCAGCTCTTCGCCCAGGTGACCAACCCGCCGCTCGACGCGATCCGCGAAGAAATCGTCACCTCGGTCCACACCACGATCGGTGCCGAGGGCAACCTGCTCGATCCCAAGCCGGAGAGCTGCCACCAGATTCAGCTCGTGAACCCGGTGGTCGACAACGACGAGCTGGCCAAGTTGAAGCAGCTGGCCGACAAGCCTTATCGCGGCTTCAAGTCGCTTACCCTGCCGATGCTGTTCAAGGCCTCGGAGGGCGCGCAGGGCTTGGTGGCGGCCGTCGAGAGGCTTTGCGCCGAGGCTACCGCGGCGATCAAAGACGGCTGCAATATCTTGATCCTCTCCGACCGCGGCGTCGACCGCGAACAGGCGCCCATCCCCAGCCTGCTGGCGACGGCCGGCGTGCACCACCATTTGGTGCGCGAAGGCACGCGCTCGAAGGTCGGCCTGGTCCTCGAGTCGGGCGAGCCCCGCGAGGTGCACCACTTCGCCCTTTTGGTCGGCTACGGCGCGGGGGCGATCAACCCCTACTTGGCCTTCGAGACCTTGGACGACCTGATCCGCGACGGCGTCCTCGAGAACACCGACCACAAGACCGCCGAGCTCAAGTACATCAAGGCCGTGAAGAAGGGCATCGTCAAGGTCATGTCGAAGATGGGCATCTCGACCATCCAAAGCTATCGCGGCGCCCAGATCTTCGAGGCCATCGGGCTCAACAAAGAGCTGATCGACAAGTACTTCACCCATACGGCCTCGCGCATCCAGGGCATCGGCATCGAGGAAGTCTGCCAAGAAACCCTGAAGCGCCACCGCAGGGCCTTCCCCGAGCGGGTCGGCGGGCCCCTGCTGCTCGACGTCGGCGGCCAATACCAATGGCGCCGGGGCGGCGAGTACCACCTGTTCAATCCGGACACCGTGGCCAAGATGCAGGCGGCGGTGCGCGGTGACTCTTACCAGGATTTCAAAGAATATTCCAAAGCGGTCAATGACTTAAGCCAGAGCCTCTGCACCCTGCGCGGCCTCTTCGAGTTCAAGAAGGGGAAATCGATTCCGATCGAGGAGGTCGAGCCCGCCAAAGAGATCGTCAAGCGCTTCAAGACCGGCGCCATGTCCTACGGCTCGATCAGCGCCGAGGCCCACGAGACGCTGGCCGTCGCGATGAACCGCATCGGCGGCAAGTCCAACACCGGCGAGGGCGGCGAGGATCCCTTGCGCTTCATCCCGCTGCCCAACGGCGACTCGAAGAACAGCAAGATCAAGCAGGTCGCCTCGGGGCGCTTCGGCGTCACCAGCGAGTACCTGGTCAACGCCGAGGAGCTGCAGATCAAGATCGCCCAGGGCGCCAAGCCCGGCGAGGGCGGCCAGCTGCCGGGACACAAGGTCTATCCCTGGATCGCGAAGGTCCGCTTCTCGACGCCGGGCGTGGGCCTGATCTCGCCGCCGCCGCACCACGACATCTATTCGATCGAGGACCTGGCCCAGCTGATCTTCGACCTGAAGAATTCCAACCCGCGCGCCCGCGTCAGCGTCAAGCTGGTCGCCGAGGTGGGCGTGGGCACGGTCGCCGCCGGCGTCGCCAAGGCGAAGGCCGACCTGGTGCTGATCTCCGGGTACGACGGCGGCACGGGCGCCTCGCCGCAGACCAGCATCAAGCACGCGGGCATTCCGTGGGAATTGGGCCTGGCCGAGACGCAGCAGGTCTTGGTGATGAACCGCCTGCGCGACCGGATCACCGTCGAGGTCGACGGCCAGATGAAGACCGGCCGCGACGTCGCGATCGGGGCCCTGCTGGGCGCCGAAGAGTTCGGCTTCGCGACCGCGCCGCTGGTGGCGATGGGTTGCATCATGATGCGCGTCTGCCACCTTAACACCTGCCCGGTCGGCGTCGCCACCCAAGACCCCGAGCTGCGCAAGAAGTTCGCCGGCCAACCCGAGCACGTGGTGAATTTCTTCTTCTTCATCGCCGAGGAGCTGCGCGAGCTCATGGCCGAGCTGGGCTTCCGCAAGGTCGAAGAGATGATCGGCCGCTCCGACCTGCTCGATTTCAACCGCGCCATCGCGCATTGGAAGGCCAAGGGCCTCGACCTAAGCCCGATCTTCGAGCGGCCCAAGGTAGGTCCCGAGGTTGCCACGCGCCGCGTGACGGAGCAGGACCACGCGCTCGAAAGCGTTCTCGACTATCAACTGCTGCCCAAGGTGAAGTCGGCTATCGAGACCGGCGAAAAGCTCGTCGTCTCGAGCGCCATCACCAACCGCAACCGCACCACCGGCGCCATCATCGGCAGCGAGGTCTCGCGCAAGCACGGCTTCAAGGGCCTGCCCGAGGACACGATGACGCTCAAGTTCCAGGGCTCGGCGGGGCAGAGCTTCGGCGCCTTTGTTCCCGCAGGGATGACGCTGATCCTCGAGGGAGACGCCAACGACTACGTCGGCAAGGGCCTCTCCGGCGGCAAGCTGATCGTGTTTCCGCCCAAGGCCTCGACCTTCGTCCCCGAAGAGAACATCCTGATCGGCAACGTGGTCCTTTACGGCGCCACCGGCGGCGAGGCCTACTTCCGCGGCGTGGCGGGCGAGCGCTTTTGCGTGCGCAACAGCGGCGCCAAGGCCGTCGTCGAGGGCGTGGGCGACCACGGCTGCGAGTACATGACGGGTGGCCACGTGGTCGTGCTGGGGAAGACCGGCCGCAACTTCGCGGCGGGGATGAGCGGCGGCACAGCCTTCATCTACGACCCCAAGAACGAATTCAAAGCCAACTGTAACCCGGACATGGTCGATCTCGAGACGATCCATGAGGACGGCGACATCGCCCTGCTCGAGGAGATGCTCGAGGACCACGTCGAGTACACGGACAGCGCGGTGGCCAAGGCGATCCTCAAGGACTTCGACAAGGCCCTAGATTCCTTCGTCAAGGTCATGCCGAAGGATTACAAGCGCGTCCTCCTCGAGGCGCAGAAGAAGATGGCGGAGTTGAACATCACGCTGGAGGCCGCGCTGTATGGGTAAGATCACGGGTTTCATGGAGTATCACCGGGACCACTATCCCGAGCGGCCCGTCCAAGAGCGCGTCCGCGACTACCGGGAAATCTACAAAGAATTCCCCGTCGAGCGCCTGCGCATCCAAGGCGCCCGCTGCATGGACTGCGGGATTCCCTTCTGCCACCAGGGCTGCCCGCTGGGCAACCTGATCCCCGACTGGAACGACCTGGTCTACAAGGACCGCTGGCGCGAGGCGATCGAGCGCCTGCACGCGACCAACAATTTCCCCGAGTTCACCGGCACGCTCTGTCCCGCGCCCTGCGAGGGCTCCTGCGTCCTGGGCATCAACGACAAGCCGGTCACCATCAAGTACATCGAGCTCAACATCATCGACCGCGCCTTTCAAGAGGGATGGGTCAAGCCCGAGCCGCCCAAGAAAGAGACCGGCAAGAAGGTCGCCGTGGTCGGCTCCGGTCCCGCGGGACTCGCCTGCGCGCAGCAGCTGCGCCGCGCCGGGCACCAGGTGACGGTCTTCGAGCGCAGCGACCGCATCGGCGGCCTGCTGCGCTACGGGATCCCGGATTTCAAGATGGAAAAGCACCGCATCGATCGCCGCCTCGAGCAGATGAAGGCGGAGGGCGTGGTCTTCCGGACCAACGCGCATATCGGGCAGAACGTCCCGGTCGAGGAGCTGCGCAAGAATTTCGACGCCGTCGCGCTGTGCGGCGGCGCCAGCCAGGCCCGCGACCTGCAGGTGCCGGGCCGCGAGCTGAAGGGCGTCTATCTCGCGGTGGACTATCTCACCCAAGAGAACAAGGTCAACGCCGGGGAGAAGGTCCCGGATCAGG
>JADYZQ010000255.1 GCA_020853015.1 Deltaproteobacteria bacterium | reverse complement strand
ACCCAGGCCTACGACCTGGTCCTGAACGGCCACGAGATCGGCGGCGGTTCCATCCGTATCCACGACCCCAAGCTGCAGGCGAAGGTCTTCGACATCCTCAAGATCGACCTCGAGGACGCCAAGCAGAAGTTCGGATTTTTGCTGGAGGCCCTCGAGTACGGCGCGCCCCCGCACGGCGGGATCGCCTTCGGCCTCGACCGCCTCATCATGATCATGGCCGGGGCCCCCTCGATCCGCGACGTGATCGCCTTCCCGAAGACGCAGAAGGGCACCTGCCCGCTTTCGGAGGCGCCCAGCCACGTCTCGGCGACCCAGCTGCTCGAGCTGGGAATCCGCACCGTCGAGAAGAAACAATAGACCCTGCCCGGGCCTTCGGCTACGATTCGGCCCATGGATTTCGACCTGATCGTGATCGGCGGCGGCGTCAACGGCTGCGGCATCGCGCGCGACGCGGCGATGCGCGGCTTCAAGACCGCTTTGGTCGAGAAGAACGACTTCGGCTCCGGGACGACCGGGGCCTCTTCTCAGATGATCCACGGCGGGGCGCGCTATCTATTAAGCGACGTCCAGACCACCAAGCTCTCCTCCATCGACAGCGGCTACATCCAGAAGATCGTCCCGCACCTCCTGTTCCGCATCCCCTTTATCTTTCCGGTGCTGCGCAAGCCCGACAAGGCCGAGCTGCCGCAGAAGCTCTACTTCGAGGCCCTCGAGACCTATTTCGAGACCTATGACAAATACAGCGCCCTGAAGAACGGCAAACCGCACACCCGCCTCAGCAAAGACGAGGCCTTGGCCCTCGAGCCGGATTTGGTCGAAGACCTGATCGGCGCCGTCACCTTCGACGAGTGGGGCATCGACAGCTTCCGGCTCTGCCTGGCGAACGTCCTGTCCGCGGTCGAGCACGGCTGCGAGGCCTACAACCACGCCGAGGTCACCGAGATCTTGAAGGAGGGCGGCCGCGTCATCGGGGTGCGCGTCAAAAATCTCCTCGACGGCTCGCGCCGCGAGCTGCGCGCCAAGCTGGTTTTCAACGCCGCCGGCCCTTGGGTGCCCCAGATCGCGGCGATGGCCGGCTGCGAGCTCAAGCTGAGGCCCGCCAAGGGCGTGCACCTGGTCCTGGACCGCCGCATCACCAATTACGCGATCATGGCCAAGGCCATCGACGGGCGCAGCATCTTCCTGATGCCCTACCAAAACACCACCGTGATCGGCACCACCGACGACGACTACTTCGGCGACCCCGACGAGATCCCGATTTTGGAGGACGAGGTCGAATACCTGCTGGAGGGCGTCGAGTCGGTCTTCCCCCGCGTTCGCGAGGCCCGCGTCATCAACGCCTGGGCCGGCGTGCGGCCCACCTTGTATCGCCGCGGCCCCTACGAGGACGACTTGAGCCGCGAGCACGAGATCTTCGACCACGAGTTTCGCGACAAGCTTCCCGGCTTCCTCTCCATCGCCGGCGGCAAGCTGGCCAGCTACCGCCTGATGGCGCAGGAGGCGGTGGATGCGGTCTGCCACAAGCTGGGCCGCGTTTCGCCCTGCCGCACGCACCAGGTGCCGCTGCCCGGCGGCGAACGGAAGGTCGATCCGGAGCTGCTGGCCCGCGACTACGGCGTTCCGCTCTTCGCCGCCAACCGCCTCGTCTACCGCCACGGCTCGCGGGCGATCCGCGTCCTCGAGATGTTGAAAGAGCGGCCGACGCTGGGCAACGTGATCTGCCAGTGCGAGCCGGTGCTCGAGTGCGAGCTGCGCTACGCCATCCGCCACGAGTGGGCCCGCACGCTGGGCGACCTGCGGCGTCGCACGCGCTTTTCGATCGGGCCCTGCGAGGGGACGCGCTGCTTCATGATGGGTGCGCAGATCCTGGGCGAGGAGCTCGACTTGAGCCCGGCCGAGGTCTACGCCCAGCTGAACGCCTTCATGGAGAAGAGCTGGAAGGGGAGGGCGCCGGTCCTGGATGGGGCGTCCTTGCAGCAGGAGGAGCTCTGTTCCTCGGTGTATTTCAACGTGGGGAATTTGGATCAGTATTGATGGAAATCACCACCGACATCCTGATCCTCGGCGGCGGCCTGGCCGCCTACGCCGCCGCGGTCGAACTGCGCGACTCCGGCCGCGAGACGCTTGTCGTCGCCAAGGCCCCGGGAGCCAGCGCGCTCAATTCCGGCGCCTGGGATATCGCCGACAGCCCGATTCGCGGCCCGCGCGACGAGTGGGTCGAGTGGCCTTCCTGGCGCGAGGGCCTCAAAGAAATCCTGCGCCGCCAGGAATCGCATCCCTACAGCGTCCTGGCCCGCGGCTCAAGCGACGGCGATTTCGCCGACTTCGTCGCGGCGAAGGTCCGCGCCGCCGCCGAGGCCCTGCCCTTGGAAATGGCCGAGGGCGACCCGTTGGCCCTCGTCACCGATTTCGGCACCGTCAAGCCCAGCGCCTGGGTCCAGGCCTCGATGCGCGATGCCGACCTGCGCCGCTGGCAGCGCGCGAAGGTCTTGGTGCTGGGCGTCCCCGGTTTTCCCAACTTCAACGCGCGCTTCCTGCGGCATTCGCTCTTGGAGCAGCAGGAGCGCCAGGGCAAGAGCCACCTGGATTTCGCCGGCAGCCTCGAGCTCGAGATCCCCGAACTGCAGGGGCGCGTCTCGCTCAAGCCCGTCGAATTGGCCCAGCGCCTGGACCGCGAGGAGACCTTCGTCGCGGCCGGCCAGGCCATCGTGCGCTACCTCGAGGGCAAGGTCTACACACACCTGCTCCTGCCTCCGGTGATGGGGATCGAGAACACCCCTGCGATCCTCGAGGCCCTGCGCCGCATCACCGGCCTGGCCGCCGCCGAGACCCTATCGGGGCCGATGAGCGTGCCCGGCTGGCGCCTGCAGGCGGCGATGGAGAGATTCTTCCAAGAACGGGGGATCGAGTGCTTGGAGGGCGAGGCGGTGGGCTTCGACGCCGAGGGGCGGCGCATCAAATCGCTCTACGTGCACCAGGGCGACCAGCGCCACAAGGTCCGGGCCAAGGCGGTGATCCTCGCGACCGGCAAGTACGTCGGCGGCGGCGTCGAGCGTCGCGGGCGCTGGAAAGAGCCTATTTTCAACTTGCCGCTCTTTCTGCAGGGCAAGGCCCTGCGGGCCCAAACGCTTCCTCAGGTGTCGCGTCCCGGCGTCGCCGAGCGTCAGCCCTTCCTGGGCGCCGGCGCGGCGATCAACCCCATGGGCCAGCCCCTCGACGCCGACGGGCAGGTCGTCTACGACAATCTCTTCGCGGCGGGGGGCTTGCTGGCGGATTTCAATCCCGCGCAGGAGCGCTGCGCGGCGGGCGTCTCGATCGTCTCCGCCTCGGTCGCCGCGCGGCACGCCGCGGCGGCCTGCTAAAAAAAATCGAAAATAAGTCGTCGCGTGATGCGGATCCGGCGGGTGCGACGGTCCGCTCGGCGCCGAGGGGCCTATGCTTGCGGCGCGGGAGTCGGCGCCGGCGCGGGCGGCGGCGGGGCCGCGGGTCGCGGCGTTTCGGAAGGCAGGGGGCCGCTCTTCGTCTGGATGGGGATCTCCTCGCCGCCGCGGGCCAGGTAACGCATGTAGACCTGCCAGCGCAGGTTCACGTAGGCGACGTTGATCAGGATGATCGCCGCATAGATGCCGACGAAGACCACCAGCATGCCGGCGAACATCACGATCATCGCGACGGGGATGAAGACCAGGTAGGCGACGAGGAAGTCCTTCCAGGTCGCCCGCGCGAATCTCCAGACCCTGCCCAGGTCCAAGGACTTGCCGATGTCCTCGGTCAGCTCGGCGCGCACCAGCGCCGCGCTCACCACGATGTTGAAGAAGATCATCAGGAGGAAGAAAAGCAGGAAGCCCAGCGCCAGCCCGCCGAACAGCAGGAATTCTTTGCCGGGTTCGTTCAGGCGCAGGGCGGAGCCCAAGAGCGCCGCGCCGAACATCCCCGCGAACATCAGGACCATCACGATCAGGGTCATCGGGAGGGTCGCGATCAGGGTGACCACGAAGGGGGCGACGCCGCGTCCGAGAAAATAGAGGAAGTCGTTGAAGTCCAGCTTGGGGATGGGCTTGGGATGTCCCTTGACCAGGCGCTGGAGGATCTCGCAGTGCCAGCCCATCAGGACGATGGGGCCGAGGATCGGGATCAGGTTCATCACCGCGCCGATCAGGATGTTGTTGAGGGCGTTGGCATCCTGGAAGAGGAACTTGAAGGCGCCGAAGAAATCGAGGGGGACCTGAGGTCGCGTGGACGCGGGGGTCGGCGGGGGATTTTCGGTCATCGTCTCTCTCCTGGCCCGGGTCCTCAAGGCCGTAGGGGTTTGGGGAAGCGGCGCTACTCGACGGTGGGCTTGACCGTGCGCTCGCGCTTCAGCTTGTCGACTTCCTTGAGCAAGGTTCCCACTTCGGGTCCGGCGTCGGGGGGCGGCCAGGGCTGGGAGGATTTTTCATAATTCTTGCCGTTCCAGACGTAGATGCTGCGCTCCAGCGAGCGCTCGCCGCTGCGCTCGGGGCCCATGTCGAAGACGGTCAAGAGGTCGGTGTAGCCCTTCGTCTTGGTGGGCGTGATGATCACGCCCCAGGGCGAGAGGCTGGTCAGCTTGCCGTCGGCCTTCAGGATGATGCCCCATTTCTTTTTCTTCTTGTCGTATTGGATCACGAAGAACTGGCAGTTCTTCGTCTCGCCGCAGGCGGTCTTGGGGACGATGAACCACTCCGGGATGCCGTCTCCGTCGACGTCGAATTGGTTGCGGTTTTCGACCGGGATGTCGGGGGTGCTGTAGAGCTCGACCCCGCCCGAGGCGTTGTTGATCAGCTTGAGCATGTCCGCCTCGGCGAGCTTGGGTTGGTCTTGGGCCCAGGCAAGGGACGGAAGAAACAGGATCCAAGCGAGCCAGAAAATAACCTTTTGCATATCCATTCTCCCTAGGGGTGAAGGCCAAAGCCATTATACAGGCCAATTCGGATAAGCCGAAGGGATTTCAGCCCTTCCACCCCAGGCCCAGGACGTAGACCTCCCGCGAGGTCTTGCGGGTGGCCTCCGGTTCGAAGACCTTGACCGTCTTGAAATGGTTACGGAGTTTTTTGAGGTATTCGGGGAATTCCTCGCCGGGGAAGAGCTTGGCGACGAAGTTTCCCCCCGCTTGCAGCCATCGCTGGGCGACCTCGAGGGCCTTCACCCCCAGCTCGTAGGAGAGGTAGGCGTCCTTGAAGAAGATGCCGGTCAGCTTCGGCGACATGTCGGAGCAGACCGCCTGGACCTTTCGGCCTTCCAATTGCTCGCCCATCCAGGAGGCGGCCGCCTCGCCGTGGATGTCGCCGCGGAAGGCGCGGAGGTTGGGGGCCCCCTTGGCGAGGGGCTCGAGGTCGATGGCCAAGACCAGGCCCCGGGGGCCGACCGCCTTGGCGAGGACGACGGCCCAGCCGCCGGGCGCGGCGCCCAGGTCCAGGACCGCGTCGCCGGCGCGGACCAGACGGTGTCTCAGGATCATCTCCTCGATCTTGAATCCGGCGCGCGAGGGCAGGCCCCGGGCCTTGGCTTGGTGGTAGAATCGGTCTTTGCGTTCGTAGGTCGCCATCGTTCCGCCGGAATTCCCCCTTCTGCTCGGGGACTTTTTCTGTTAGCAAATCGCAAAACCCAAGGATATCCTTTCTTGGTTTCGCGGAGAATCCCATGGTCCTGCTCAAATCCACCGACATCCCCCTCGGCAGCCCGGCCCCCGATTTCCGCCTGCGCTCCGTCGATGGCAAAGAATATGCCCTGAAGGATTTCGCCGGCGCCGAAGCCCTGCTGGTGATGTTCATTTGCAACCATTGCCCCTACGTCGTGGCCGTCGAGGACCGCATCGTCCAGCTGCAGCGCGAATACGGCCCCCGGGGCGTCCAGCTCGTCGGGATCTGCGCCAACGACCCGACCGACTACCCGGACGACCGCCCCGAGAAGCTCCTCGAGCGCTGGCGGAAGAAAGAATACGGTTTTCCCTATCTTGTCGACGAGACCCAGGAGGTGGCCAAGGCCTACGGCGCGGTCTGCACCCCGGATCTCTACCTCTTCGACAAGGACCGCGGGCTGTTTTATCACGGACGCATCGACGACAATTGGCAAGACCCCTCCAAGGCGCCCCGGCGCGAGCTCGCCGCCGCCATCGATCGGGTCCTGGCCGGAGAGGCGCCTCCCGAGGAGCAATGGCCCTCGATGGGCTGTTCCATCAAATGGAAAAAATGAAATCGCGCGACAATCCCTCCTGCGAAAACTGCCGGCACCGCGGCAAGAGCCTCTTCGGCACGCTCTGCAGCGACGACCTCGCGCAGCTTAAGCCCCACAAGAAGCTGCGGCAATACCGGCGCCGCGAATTGCTGTTCGCCCAGGGCAACGTCCCCGAGGGCTTGTTCTGCGTCGCCGCCGGGCAGGTGAAGATCTTCCAAACCGGCATCGACGGCCGCGACCAGATCGTCCGCTTGGCGGGGCCGGGCGATCCCATCGGCTACCGCGCCCTCTTCGCCGACGAGGCCTACAACGCCTCGGCCGAGGCCCTCGAGGAGAGCGAGGTCTGCTTCATCGACCGCGCCTCCGTCTTGGAGCTGCTCGAGGACAAGCCGCTCTTCATGCGACGGCTGCTGCAGTGGCTCTGTCAGGACTTAAGGCAGGCCGAGGAACGGATGCGCCAGTTCGCCCAAAAGCCCGTCCGGGAACGCATGGCCGAGACCCTGGTCCTGCTGGCCCAGGCCTTCGGCAAAAAGGTGCCGGGCGGGATCCAGCTCGGCATCCGCCTCACCCGCCAAGAGTTGGCCGAGCTCGCCGGCACCGTCCTCGAGACGGCGGTGCGTTGCATCAGCGAAATGAAACGGGAAAAATTGCTCCGCGGCGAGGGCCGCAGCCTCATCCTCCCCGATCCGGCCGCCCTGGCCCGCGTCGCCCGCCTCGACCTCCCCTGAAATTTTCCGACTTTTTTGAAAAAACATGACCTAGGTCAATGTTTCTTCCGGCGCGATTTCCTACATTGGGGCCCTTGGCGGAGACTCCGTTCACAGGATTTCTCCGCGGAAAGCGGTTCCGATGTTGCAATGGCTCCCTGAAAATATCGCCAGTTACGGCGCCCAGTACGACGCCGTCTTCGCCAATATCTATTACATCGTCGGCGCGTGGTTCTTGGCCGCGGAGTTGTTCTTGTTCTTCTGCATCTTCGCCTTCGGCCGCCGCAAGGGCCGCAAGGCCGGCTACCTGCCGGGCCACAGCTGGAAGGCCATGTCCTGGGTGCTCATTCCCGCCGTCGTCATCCTGGGCTTCGACCTGGCCATCGACCACCAGCAGGTCCCGATGTGGCGCGCGATCAAGGAAAAGCAGCCGCCGGCCGACCAGACCGTCACGGTCAAGGGCAAGCAGTTCGTTTGGGACATCACCCATCCCGGCGCCGACGGGAAGCTCGGCACCGAGGACGACAAGCAGACGATGAACCAACTCTACGTCCCCGTCGACAAGGTCATCCATCTCAACCTCGAGGCCGAGGACGTCATCCACAGCTTTTTCATCCCCAACCTGCGCTTCAAGCAGGACGTGGTGCCGGGCCGCTCGATCAAGGGATGGTTCAAGGCGGTGAAGACGGGGCAATACAAGATCTCCTGCGCCGAGCTCTGCGGCGTGGGGCACGGCAACATGGGCGGCTGGATCCACGTGCTGAGCGAGCAGGATTATCAAAAATGGCTGCGCGGCGAGGAGATCACGACGAGCCGCCTGGATAAAGACAGCCTCTAAGGGGAATCTCGATGTACCACATGCAAACGGGTCACGCGGTCGGCTTTTGGCGAAAATACGTCTTCTCGACCGACCACAAGGTCATCGGCCTGCAGTACATGATCACCGGGCTGTTCATGGCGATCTTGGGCGGATTCCTCGCCTACGCCTTCCGCATGCAGCTCGCCTATCCCAACGAGGCCGTTCCCTTGTTCGGCCAGGTGGGGCCCGACGTCTACAACGCCATGGTCACCATGCACGGGACCATCATGCTCTTCTGGGTGGCCCAGCCGATCCTCGTCTCCGGCTTCGGCAACTACCTGGTGCCCCTGCAGCTGGGCGCCGAGGACATGTGTTTTCCCCGCCTCAACATGCTGAGCTACTGGACCTTCCTGGTCAGTACCGTCCTCTTGGTGGCCTCCTTCTTCGTCCCGGGCGGGGCGATGGGCGGCGGCTGGACCGGCTATCCTCCGCTGAACGCGCGGATGGACTACACCGGCGTCGACTGGGGCGGCACCCTCTGGATCTTGGCGCTGGCGCTGGAATTCGCCGCGGCCCTGATGTCCGGCATCAACGTCCTCTCCACCACGCTCAACATGCGCACCAAGGGCATGACGCTGTTTCGCATGCCGCTCTTCGTGTGGATGCAGAACGCCGCGAACCTGATATTCATGTTCTCGGTGGGGCCGCTGATCGCGGGGGCCCTGATGCTGTTGGCCGACCGCACCTTGCAGACCGGCTTTTTCATCCCGGCACAGGGCGGCGACCCGCTGCTCTGGCAGCACCTTTTCTGGTTCTTCGGCCACCCCGAGGTCTATGTCCTGCTGCTCCCCGCCCTGGGGATCCTGACCGAGGTCATTCCGACCTTCGCGCGCAAGCCGATCTTCGGCTACCGCATGATCGTCTATTCGGTGGTGGCGGCGGGCGTCTTGAGTTTCATCGTCTGGGCCCACCATCAATTCGTCAGCGGGATCAACCCGCAGCTCGCGGTGGCCTTCTCGCTCACCACCATCATGATTTCGGTGCCCTTCGCGGTCATCATCTTCTCCTTCTTGGCCACGCTGTGGCGGGCCTCGATCGAGTACAAGGTCGCGATGCTCTTCGCGCTGGGCATGCTGGCCGAGTTCCTGATCGGGGGCGTGACGGGCATCCACCTGGCCTCGACCTCGACCGACATCTATCTCCACGACACTTATTTCGTGGTGGCGCACTTCCACTACACGATGTTCCCGGTGACCTTCTTCGGGATGTTCGCCGGCATCTACTACTGGTTTCCGAAGATGTTCGGCCGCAAGATGAACGAGGGGCTGGGCTGGATCCACTTCCTGGTCACCTTCGTCGCATTCAACGTGATCTTCATTCCGCTCTTCGCCTTCGGCCTGGCCGGGCACCAGCGGCGCATCTACGACCCCAGCCTGTGGGAAAACCTGGTGCCCTACCAGCACCTCCACGTCATCGCGACCGCCGCGACGATCGTGTTGCTGCTGGGGCAGATTCCCTTTGTGTTCAACTTCTTCTGGAGCATGAAGAAGGGGCGGAAGGCCGAGCGCAACCCCTGGAAGTCCAACACGCTGGAATGGGATACGCCTTCGCCCCCGGGACACGGTAATTTCGAGGCGGCGCCGGTGGTCTACCGCTGGCCCTACGAGTACAGCGCCCCCGACCGCGAGGAAGATTATCGTCCGCAATGGCTGGCCCCCGAGGCCAAGCCCTAAACGATCGAGGTACTATGAGCACGGCAGCGACAGCGACTTTGGATCGGTACGAAAGCCCCAGCGTGGCCACGGGCCGCATGGGCATGTGGTGGGTCCTCGCCTCCGAGATCGTCATCTTCGGCGGCGCGGTGGTCTGCTACCTGCTGTACCGCTGGCACCATCCGGAGTGGGCGGAGTCGGCGGTCCACACCAACGAGCTGATCGGCGTGATCAACACGGTCGTCCTCTTGACCAGCAGCCTCACGATCGTCCTTGCCCACGACGCCGCCCATCACGGCGATGCGGCCCGCGCCAAGCGCCTCATGGGCTTCACCATCCTGCTGGGGCTGGCCTTCCTATGCTTCAAGGCCTACGAGTATAGCCACGAGGTCGCGGCGGGCTTCACTCCGGTGAAAAACTTGTTCTGGTCGTTTTATTATTTCCTGACGGGGCTGCACGCGCTGCACATCGTGGCGGGGCTGATCGCCATCGCGACGGTGATGCGCGGGGTGGGGCGGCGGGAAAACATGCAAAGAGTGGAGTACGTCGGCATCTATTGGCATTTCGTCGACGTGGTGTGGATTTTCCTGTTTCCCTTGCTCTACCTGGCGCCCAAATTTTGAGGAAGGACGTGGCATGAATCGAGGCACCTACATCAAAATCTATTTCGTCCTGCTGGCGATGGTCGGCGTGAGCGTCCTGTTGGGGCTTGCGGGGCATACCCGCATCGCGGTCGCGGGGATCTTCGCCACGGCGCTTTTCAAAGCCAGCCTGGTGCTGGGCTATTACATGCATCTGAAGGCCGAGAAGAACTGGGTCAAATGGATGCTGGGCTCGGGCGTGGCCTGCCTGGTCATCCTCTTCGTCGGGCTGGTCCCCGACATCGTCTACGTCTACGGGAGAATCGCGGGAAATTAAGATGGGTCCTTACGTCGAATACATGCCGCGAGGAATCCGGTTCGCCCCCAAAGAGCGCGCCTTTGCCTCCAACGCCGTGCTGGGGATGGTGCTTTTCCTGCTGGCCGAGCTGATGTTTTTCACGGGTCTGATCAGCGCCTATCTCGTCCTGCGCAGCGGGGCGGGGGTTTGGCCGCCGCCGGGCCAGCCCAGGCTGCCCATCGAGGCGACGGCCGTCAATACGCTTCTGCTGCTGGCCAGCGGCGTGACGATGGTCCTGGCCCGCGGCCGGGCCCTGTGCCCGGCGCCGAGCGCGTATCGTGGCTGGTTGGCCGCGACTTTGCTGTTGGGCGCCGCCTTCGTGGCGATCCAGGGCTTCGAGTGGGTGCGGCTGATCGGCTACGGCCTGACGACGAATTCCAGCATTTACGGCGGGACCTTCTATCTCTTGATCGGCGTCCACGCCCTGCACGTCCTGGGCGGGCTGGCGGTCCTGGTCTACGCGCTGCGGAAGACCCGCGGCTTTCTCCCCGCCGCGGGGCGAGGCCGCCGGCTGACGGTGGCGGCGATGTATTGGCTTTTCGTGGTCCTGTTGTGGCCGGTGCTCTATGGATTGGTCTATTTTTAAAATTTTGTTTTGGACCTGCCTCTTGGCGGCCTTCCCGAGGCCCGCCTGGGCCTGCCCGGTCTGCTTCTCCGCGCAGGGCGACACGCTGTTGGCCTATTACGGCACCACGCTCTTCATGATCCTCTTCCCCTTGGCGCTGGTCGGCGCCTTCGTCTATTGGCTGTACCGCCAGCACCGCAAGCATTCCGCCTGAATTTCCGAGCATCCGGACGCCCCTTGACCTTTTGGTTTTTTAGTTTATATATTTATTGACTAATGAACTGAAAGGCCGCGCATGAACCCTCGAAGCCTCCAAATCTACGAGCTGCAAGCCGAAATCTGCAAGGCGCTCGCCCATCCCCTGCGCCTGCGCATCCTCGACCTGATCTCCGCGGGCGAGAAGAGCGGTTCCCAGCTCTTGGAAATCCTCAAGATCCCCAAGGCGAACCTCTCCCAGCACCTCGCGGTGCTGAAGGGGGCGGGCATCCTCAAGGAGCGCCGCCTGGGGCTAAGCCGCATCCTGGCCCTGGCGATCCCGCAGATCGAGGAGGCCTGCGAGCTGATCCGCAAGGTGCTCGCCCAGCGGCTCCAGCTGCAGGGGAGGGAGGCCGAACGCGCCCGCGAGGTTTTGAAACGGCAAAAAAGGAGGGCCTAAACCATGGAAGGACTGATCTTTCGCCAGCTGTTCGACTACGACACCTGGACCTACACCTACCTGCTGGCCGACGCGGAGACCCGCGAGGCCGTGCTGATCGACACGGTCCGCGAGCAGGCGCCCCGCGACCTCCAGCTGCTCGAGGAATTGGGCCTGAAGCTGAAATACGTCCTCGACACCCACGTCCACGCGGACCACGTCACCGGGGCCGAGGAGATTCGCAAGGCCACGGGCGCCAGGACGGGGGTCGGCGCGGCGGCGGAAGTCGCCTGCGCCGACCTGGCGCTGAAGGAGGGCGACGAGGTCCCCTTCGGCCGCTTCCGCCTCAAGGTCCTGGCCACGCCGGGACACACCAACGGCTGCCTGAGCTATTTTCTCGGCGACCGCGTCTTCACCGGCGACGCGCTCTTCGTCCGCGGGACGGGTCGCACCGACTTTCAGCAGGGCTCGCCGGAGCGTCTCTACGACAGCATCCAAAAGCTCTTCGCGCTTCCGCCCGAGACGCGGGTCTATCCCGGCCACGATTACCGCGGCATGACGGTCTCGACGGTCGGCGAGGAGAAGCGCTTCAACCCGCGCGCCGGAGGGGGGCGGGGCAAGGAGGAGTTCGTGACGATCCTGAAGTCGCTCAAGTTGGCCATGCCCAAGAAGATCCATATGGCGGTCCCCGCCAACCTGCAGTGCGGGCGCAAGGCCGGGGACGAGATGCCCCTGGCCTCGAAACAGCTGCGTGCGGAGGCGGCGAAATAAATGCTGCTGGCGCTCGGAAGTCTGGTGGTCGGTTTAAGCCTGGGGATCTTCGGCGGCGGCGGGTCCATCCTGACCGTGCCCCTGCTGGTCTATGGCGGGAAGCTCCCGGTCCAGGAGGCGATCCCGATCTCCCTGGTCTTGGTGGGGCTGACCAGCGCGGCGGCGACCTTGCATTACGGGCGGCAGGGCCTGGTGGATTGGAAGCACGGTCTCCTGTTTGGCCTCTTCGGCATCGCCGGCGCGGCGGCGGGGGCTTGGCTCAACGCGCTTCTCCCCGCGGAGATCCTATTGCTCGCCTTCGCGGCCTTGATGGTGGCGATGGCCCTCCTAATGTTCCGTCCGCCCGGCGTGAGCCCCTGCGAGCGGGTCGGCCTGGGCCGGGCCTTTTGCGCCTCGGTCAGCGGGACGGGGGTGGGGGTCTTGACCGGGCTCTTGGGGGCGGGCGGCGGTTTCTTGATCGTGCCGGCCCTGGTCCTGTTGCTGGGCCTCGAGATGTGCCGCGCGGTGGCGACCTCGGTCCTCGTGATCGCGCTCAACAGCGCCTCGGCCCTGGCGGTCAGTCGGCCCGCGCTGGGGGAGTTTCTCGCTTGGCCCTGGCCGGCCTTCCTCGCCCTGGCCCTGGTCGCGGCCTTCGCGGGGGCGAGGCTGGCGCCGCGCCTCCCCCAGGCCGCGCTGCGCAAGGGTTTCGCCGCTTTGGTGTTGGTTTTGGGCCTCGGCATCCTCCTGGCGGAGGGGCTGGGCTTATCCCGATAGAATAAGGAGTCCGCTTATGAAACTGAGTCCGCAAGAAGTCCAAGCCCGCCTGCGGGAGCCCAAAGAATCCGTCTGCTTCATCGACGTGCGCTCCCTGGATGAATTTCAATCCGGGCACGTGCCGGGCGCCCGCTGCGTCCCCTTGGACCGGCTGGAGGAGTCCCTCGCCGCGCTGCCGCGGGATCATCTGATCCTGCTGGGCTGCCAATCGGGGCGCCGCAGCCAGGCGGCCTTCGAGCGGCTCCGCGCCCAGGGCTTTCAAAATCTCGCTGAGCTCGCGGGCGGCTTCAGCGCCTGGCAGGGGGCGGGGCTCCCGGTGGCCGCCGCGCGGCGCTCCGCGATCCCGGTCCAGCGCCAGGTGATGATCGTCGCGGGGGCCTTGGTCGCGATCGGGACCTTCCTCGGCCTTTGGCTCCACGCCGGATTTTTGGCCATTCCCGCCTTGGTCGGCCTGGGACTGTTTCAGGCCGGGCTGAGCGGCTGGTGCGGCATGGCCCAACTGCTGGAAAAGATGCCGTGGAACCGAAGTCCTCTCGCGGGCGGCCGATAATCCCCGCTTCGTCGTCGTCGCTTTCGGCCGCGGTCCGGCCTTGCGGGAGGGATGCGTCTTTTCTAGACTGCGCCCAAGCTAAGTGGTCGAGAACCTTGATGAGTTAAGGGGAATGTGGTGTCGCTTGACGAGCCGGATCCAGCGTGCTACCAAGCCGGACCTTGATATATCTCAAGGTTGCACCTTGCCGATAACACCCCTGAATTAAAGGACATTTCTTTCATGGAACTCAAATACGGCTACGGTCTGGTCCCCGACCTCTCCGCTCACGGTGCCGGGATCGACCATTTGATCAAGGTCCTCCATGTCTTCATGGTCGTTCTCTTCGTGGGCTGGGGCGTTTTCCTCCTCTATTGCCTCATCAAGTACCGTCGCCGTCCCGGCCACAAGGCCAGCTACGAATCCAACAAGAGCAAGCTCCCCAAATACGCCGAGATCGCGGTCGTGGGTTTCGAGGTCTTCCTGCTGGTCGGTCTCTCCTTCCCGGTTTGGTCGAAGTACAAGCGGGATTTTCCGGCGGACAAAGACGCCCTGGTCGTGCGCGTGATCGGGCAGCAATTCGTCTGGAACATTCATTACCCCGGCGAGGACGGCAAGTTCGGCCGCACCGATCCCAAGCTGGCCAGCGGCAGCAACCCGCTGGGCATCGACGACAAAGACCCGGCCAGCTGGGACGACGTCGTCTCCGTCAATCAATTCCACATCCCCGTCAACAAGCCGATCATCAGCCATATCTCGGCGATGGACGTCATCCACAGCTTCGGGGTGCCGGTGCTCCGGCTCAAGCAGGACGCGACCCCCGGCATGGAGGTCCCGATCTGGTTTCAGGCGGTCAAGACCGGGGTCTTCGACATCGTCTGCTCGCAGCTTTGCGGCGTCGGCCACAGCCTGATGAAGGGCGTGGTCACCGTCGAGTCCGCCGAGGACTACCAAAAATGGTTCGCCGAGCAGCCCAAGCAATTCAAGCCCAAGGCCGCGGAAAAGGCCCCCGCTCCGGCGGCAGAAAAGAAGCAAGAGGGTTAAGATATGCATCAGCCAGTTCACGCCGCACACCACGAAGCCGCCCACGCCGAGCACCACGAGCTGGGTTTTATTCAAAAGTACATCTTCTCCGTCGACCATAAGGTCATCGGCGTCCAGTACACCGTCACCGCGCTGCTCTTCCTGTTCTTCGGGTTTTGCCTGATGATGCTGATGCGCTGGCAGCTCGCCTATCCGGGCGAACCCCTGCCGGTGATCGGCAATTGGTTGGGCGAGGGCATGCCCGGCGGCGTTATGCTGCCCGAGTTCTACAACTCGCTGGGCGCCATGCACGGCACGATCATGGTCTTCCTGGGCGTCGTTCCCCTAGCGGTCGGCGGCTTCGGCAACTACCTCGTCCCCTTGCAGGTGGGGGCGCCCGACATGGCCTTCCCCAAGCTGAACGCGGCCAGCTACTGGGTGTACTTCGTCGGCGGCGTCATCATGCTGGCGAGCTTCTTCGTGCCGGGCGGCGCCGCCAACTCCGGCTGGACGAGCTATCCGCCCCTCTCGGTCGTCGCCACCGCCGGCCAGACCTGGTGGCTGATCGGCATGGTCGCCTTGATCACCTCCTCGCTCTTGGGCTCGATCAACATCATCGTCACCATCGTCCAGCTGCGGGCCAAGGGCCTGTCCTTCTTCCGGCTGCCCTTCCTGGTTTGGGCCCAGTTCGTGACTTCCTTTCTTCTGCTCCTGGCCTTCCCGCCTCTCGAGGCGGCCGGCATCCTGCAGCTGATGGACCGCGTCGCCGGCACCAGCTTCTTCATGCCCACGGGCCTGGTGGTCAGCGGCAACGCCCTGCCCGTGGCCGGCGGAGGCAGCCCGCTGCTGTGGCAGCATCTTTTCTGGTTCTTGGCGCACCCGGAGGTCTACGTCTTGATCCTGCCGGCCATCGGCATCGTGACCGAGGTCATCGTCAACAACACCCGCAAGCCTCTCTACGGCTACAAGACCATCGTCTATGCGGTGTTGTTCTTGGGCTTCATGTCCTTCATCGTGTGGGCGCACCACATGTTCATGACCGGCATGGGCGTGACGATGAGCAACTTCTTCCAGGTGACGACCATGATCATCTCGATTCCGTCGGTCGTCGTCCTGACGGTGCTGATCCTCACCCTATGGGGGGCGTCGATCCGTTTCACGCTGCCGATGCACTTCGCCCTGGCCTTTCTGCCGATGTTCGCGATCGGCGGCTTGACGGGCCTGCCGCTCGGCCTGACCGCCTCGGACATCTATCTGCACGACACCTATTACGTGATCGGGCACTTCCACTACGTCGTCGCGCCGGGCACGCTGTTCGCGCTGTTCGCCGGGATCTACTATTGGTACCCGAAGGTGACCGGCAAGCAGATGAGCCGCTTCTGGGGCAAGACGCACTTCTGGCTGTCCTTTCTCGCCATCAACGGCGTCTTCTTCCCGATGCTGATCCAGGGCATCGCCGGCCTGAACCGCCGGCTCTACGACCCGACTTTCTACGCGCACGGGGCCGCCATCCAGGACCTGAACGTGATCATCTCGATCTCGGCTTGGTGCCTCGGCGCCGCCCAGCTGATCTTTATCCTGAACTTCTTCTTGAGCCTGAAGTGGGGCAAGAAGGTCGGGGACAATCCCTGGGAAGCCACGACGCTGGAGTGGGCCACGCCCACGCCGCCGCCGCACGGCAATTTCTTGACCGAGCCCGTGGTCTACCGCGGGCCTTACGAGTACAGCGTGCCCGGCGAGGAGAAGGATTTCCTTCCCCAGCACGTCGCGCCGGCCAAGGCTTAAGAACGATCGCATTGACTAGGAGAGCAACGCATGTCCGCTGAAATCCACTATATCGACACCCCGCATCCCGTGACGGGGGTGACCAACTCGAAGTTGGCCATCTGGCTCTTCCTCGCCTCCGAAGTGATGCTGTTCGGCGGCCTGTTTTCGGCCTACATCCTGCTGCGGGTGGGCAGCCCCAGCTGGCCGCACGGCCCCGAGCTGCTCAATATCCCGTTGGCGACCGTCAACACGATGGTCCTGATCACCTCGAGCGTGACCATGGTCATGGCCTGGGCCTCGTTGATGCTGAACAGCCTCACGAAGTTCCGCGTTTACATGAGCGCGACCATCCTGCTCTCGCTGGTCTTCTTGGTGATCAAGTACTTCGAATACGCCTCGAAGTTCGCGCACCACCACTATCCCTCCACCGACAACTTCTACGGGATCTATTTTACCCTGACCGGCCTGCACGGCCTGCACATCGTCGGCGGGATCCTGGTCAACGCTTATTTATTGCTGGTCGCGGGCAGCGCCTTCAAGAAGGCGCCCAAGATGTTCACCGGCCGGGTCGAGGCCGCCGGGCTCTACTGGCACTTCGTCGACCTGGTTTGGATTTTTCTGTTTCCGGCGCTGTACCTGCTGTAAAAGGAGCTTCTATGGAACACGGCCACACTGAAGAGATGCTGAAGCACATCAAGATCTACATTTT
>JADYZQ010000254.1 GCA_020853015.1 Deltaproteobacteria bacterium | reverse complement strand
TTCACATCCGCAGCATCCGGTTACTAGCGCCTTCCGCCAGCTTTTTCATGATCCAGTAGGTGCCTTCCAGCATCTCTTCGACCGTCATGTCCCTAGGCTGGTGGAGGGGATAGGCGCCCGTGCATTTGTCCCAATAATTGTCGTAGAGGAGCCGTTTCTGGGCGACGAATTGGTCGTAGATGGCGGTCTGGGGGTAGGGGACCAGCATGGAGACGGAGGATTTGGAGATCCCGTGCTGGTCCACGAATTTGTAAATGCGGTGATAAGTTTCGACGCTGTCGCCGTCAAATCCCGTGATGAAAGAACCGTAGATCGGCAAGCCGGCGTCCTGGATACGGTCCACGCAGTCGCCGTAGTTGTTCTTGAAGTACTTCGCCTTGAAGGGGTCCACCTCCTCAAGGATGGTTCCGTCCAGAGACTCGAGGCCCACGATGACCGCCTCGCAGCGGGCCTTCGACATGGCCTTCAGCAGTTCCGGGTCGTCCGAGATGGCGATGTCGGCGCAGCCCACCCATTTGAGGGGAAAATCCGCCATGCGCTCGAAGAGCTCGATGGCGGGCAGGCGTTTGATCGTGATGTCGTCGTCGGCGAAGAACAGCACGAAATCGCCGCTGGCGCGCTGGGCGGCGCTTTCGACGCATTTCATGAAGTGGTCGACCTGCTTGGTGCGGTATTTCTTGCCGTAGGCCTTGGAGCTTGCGCAGAAGTTGCAGCGGTGGGGGCAGCCCCGGGAATACTGGAAGCTGTAGACCTCTTTTTGAAACATGGGGCTGAAGAAATAATCGTTGGGCAGCAGGTCGTAACGCGGCGGCGGCGATTCGTCGAGGTTCATGGAGCCGCCATAGTAAATGGGCTTCGCCTGTCCCGCCTTGAAATCCGCTAAAAATTGCACCCAAGCCTCTTCGCCTTCGCCCGTCACGACCGTGTCGGCGTGTTGCTGGGCCTCTTGCGGCGCGATCGTGGCGTGAATGCCCCCGATGATGACGTGGCAGCCGTTGGCCCGGAAGCGGTCGGCGATCTCGTAGCCCCGGTAGGCGTTGACCGTCATGATGCTGATCGCGACGATGTCGTAGTGCCGGCTAAGGTCGATCTCGGCGTATTGCTCGTCCAGGTAATGGATTTCGTAGGAGTCGTCCAAGTAGGCGGCGAGGGTCAGCAGGCTGACGTTGGGCCGGCGAAAGACGTGTTTCTTGTAGCTGCTCGAGATCATCTGGTGGATCCCGGGGTGGGGGGAGAAGACGTAGTCGTCCCTCAAGAATACGTAAGGCGTGACGAAGGCGATTGAGAGGCCCATAAGCTACCTAAGCCATTATCGGCGCGGCGCGCCCCGGGAGTTTCCGCTAAAAACACTCGGCGACGGTGTCCAAAACATAAGGCTTTTTCAGCAGTTGAGTGTATTCCGCCTCCCGGTTTTGGGAGTACCATTCCTGGTAAAATTCGATCGGCGTCTTGCCGGTTTTTTTGAGGTACCAGTAGAGCGAGGCGCCGATGTCGTTGACCAGGGCGTGGTAAAAGTTGCTGAAACAAAACAAGTCGAGATCGCGCACCAGGGGCAGCGGGACTTCGAAGTAGGAGGAAAAAAGCCGCGGATTGGCCTGGATCTTCTGCAGGACCGAGGCCTCGGGAAAAATGATGAAGGAGATGTCCGAGACGACGGGAGAATAATTCAGGTCCTTGAAGTGCTGGGCGTAGATTTTGGTGCTGGCCAGGGGGGCGAGGCGGTGGAACTGGACCTCGCCGGACCCCGCGTACTTCGACCAAAGCCCCAGCTCGATCGTTGCGTTGAGGTCCTCGTGGGTCTCCTCGGCGAAGCCGAGGATGAAGGACGAGATCGCGCTGATCCCGCGCTTGACGGTCTCGCCGAGGATCAATTTGTATTCCTCAAGATCGAGGTGTTTGTCGATCAGGTCTTGAACCCGCTTGGAGCCGGAATCGACGCCAAAAAAGACGCCGCGGCATCCGGCCCGCTGCATCAAGTCGAGGTCGTCGATCTTGAGGGTGTCGGTGCGGGCGCTGGCGTTCCAGGTGAAGCCTTGCAGGCCGTTGTCGATGAAGTAATGGCAGAATTTTCGCAAGTACTTCGGGGAGGTGCTGAAGTTGTCGTGGGTGAGGGAGATGTAGCTCATCCCGAACTTATGGTGCAATCGCCGCATTTCCTCGGCGATGCGCGCCGGACTCTTGACGCGGTACTTGCGCACCCACATCTCGGCCGTCGAGCAGAAGTTGCAGCGGAAGGGGCAGCCTCGTCCCGCCTCGAGGAGGGCCAGCGAGCAGGAGTGTTTGCGGTACTCTTCGACGTCGACCAGGGAAAAATCCGGGAAGGGGAGGGTGTCGAGATCCTCGATCAAGGGACGCGGCTCGCTGAGGCGGATTCCGTCTTCGGCCCGGTAACAGAGGCCTTGGATCTTGGCCAGGGCCGAGGGACTCCAATCGGAGCGCAGCAGCTCGAGGAAGGTGAGCTCGCCCTCTCCGACGACGATCGCGTCGATCGCCGGGCAATAGGCCATGGACTCCGGCGCGACCGAGGAGGGTTGGGGGCCGCCCATCACGATCTTGGCGTTCGGATGCTCCTCGCGGATCAGCTCGGCCAGCTCGAAGGCGAAGGGAAAATTGCTGCAGATGCTCGAGATCCCGAATGCCTCGGCGTCGCGCCCGGCGATCTCATCCCTAGCGAAGTCCTGGAATTTGGAAAACCCGTCCCTCAGTTCCGGATGCAGGCGAAGCTGCAGGTCGAAATCGACAAGCTCGGCCGCGACGCCGTTTTCACGGAGGACCGAGCCGACGGTGATCAGGCCCATCGGGAAGAAGACCTCGTCCTGGGCGCGGCTGGTCGGCGGATTGATCAGGCAGACCTTCATGACGGGGATGCGGCCTCCTGAGCGGGGATCTCCCCGGTTTTGAGGAACTCCATGACGACGTCGAAGTCCAGTTGATGACTCGCGAGAAATTCGCGAATGTCGTTTTCCTTAAGCCGGATGCGCTTCGGATTTTGGGCATCAAGCTCCGCGACCAGCGCCTGTGGCGTGATTTCGAGGATGCCGGCGAGCATTTCCAGCAGGTCCAGCGGGTAGTAATCCAGCTTGTGCCCCGACATCAGGTAATCGAGGGCGTTGGAGGCCGGTAGGCGCCGGACCGCCGGCAGCGCGAACCAACGCCCCGCGCGGCAAAGGCGCTGGAGATTGAAGGATTTGCCCTTGTCCAGGCGTTGGAGCAGGGCGGCGAACACCTCTAAGGGGACCATGCCTCCGGAGGGGCCCAGTCCCAGGAGCGAGGCGTCGAGCCATTCGGCCCCGGATTGGAGGGCCGCGAGG
This sequence comes from Deltaproteobacteria bacterium, assembly GCA_020853015.1. GTDB lineage: Bacteria > UBA10199 > UBA10199 > DSSB01 > DSSB01 > DSSB01. The sequence continues at coordinate 13,579 of JADYZQ010000254.1, read as the reverse complement.
GCGTTGCCCACGGCCTGTCCGGTGGCGTTGTAACCTTGAAAACCTAAGGGCAGGGAAGCCGCCTCGCGGATGGCTTCGAGGTAGGCTTTGACGTCCTCCCCGGACATGCTGCTGAAATTGTCGCAGAGGTAGATCGCCTCGGCGCCGGCGGCCTCCATCGCCTTGGCGGCCTCCGCGCAGCCTTCGGGGGAGACGCGATGGGCCCGTTCCAGCAGCGCCATGACTTTTCCGCCGGTCTTGCGCAGCGCCTTCAGGTTTTCGACGCCCTTTTCGATCTCGTCCAAGTCGACGCTCAAGCGGAACCATTCGACGAATTTTTGTATCCGCTCCGCCTCGAAGAGGCTGTAGGGATAGGAGCTCATGAAGGCCGTGAATTTCAGCTCCGGGGCGGCCGCCTGCGCGGCCTCGAGCAGATCGTGGTCGGAGAAGAGGGCTGGATATCCCGCGCGCTTGGCGCCTACCCCGCGGCCGTGGCTCAGCTCGACGTAGGTGACTCCCGCGTCCCGCAGTCCCTTGGCGATGTCGACGACTTGTTCTTTGAGCAGCTTGTTGTGCACGAGAAACCCGCCCCTGCGGACCGTGACGTCGATGATTTTCGGATCTTGGTTTTCCATAATCAGTGTTTCAAAACCTCGAGCAGTTTTTGGTAATCGACGCCGTACTCCGCCAGGGTCAGCTTGAGATGCTCCTCGGTGAGCAAAAGCGAGCCCGCCATTTTATGGTGGGCTTGCATGAGAAATTCTTCCAGGGAGACTCCCGCGGCGTGAGCGCACAGATCCAGGAACGAGGCCGGGCTGAAATCGAGCTTCTCAAGGCCCAGCAACAGCTCGGAATAATGCGCCGAGGGCGGATGGACGAAGAGCGGCAGGACCACGGCGGAGGAGAGACCGGCAAGTCGCTCGAGATTCACGTCTTTCATCAGGCCGCGGCTCTGCAGGAAAAAGACGATGGATTCAAGCTTGGCGTTGCCGGAACCTCGACCCACGCCCAGCAGGCTGGCGTCGATCCAGTCGGCGCCGGCGTCCCACGCCGCGAGCGAGTTGGGGACGGCCAGGCCCATCGTGTTGTGCCCGTGGAAGCCGACCTTGGCCTTGATTTCGGCGCGGACCGCCTGCACGTAGCTTCGGGTCTCCTCGGGCAGCATGCTGCCGAAGGTGTCGACCACGTAGACGATGTCGGCGCCCATCTCTTCCGCGGCCTTGGCGGCCTTGGCGGCTTCTTCGGGCGGCAGGGCATGGCAGCGGGTGAGCTGGACGGAGGCGGTCTTTTCGTATTTCTTGAGCTTTTGAATATATTTCGCGGCGTCGCCGACTTGATTGACGCTGACCCCGACCCGGCCGATGTCGAAATACTCGAGAAGGCCGGGGAGAATGGGCAGGGAGATCTCGACCGGCGAGATGAAGATGGAAATTTTGAGGTCGGGCGCGGCCTGTTTGGCGGCGGTCAGCAGCTCTTCGTCGTCGGCCACGGCCGGGAATCCCATCATCTTGCCGCCGATCCCGACGCCGTGCGAGATCTCGGCGTGGGTGACGCCGGCCTCGAACATGCCCTTGGCGATCGCGGCCACCTTGTCCGGCGGAAAATTGTGGTTGATCAAATAGCCCCCGTCTCGGACGGTGACATCGAGGATTTGCAGCTGCTCGGAGGGTGGCATGAGGCTCGCTTTAGAATTTTGTGGGGCGTTTGTTCTGCAGGCTCTTGACGTCGAGCACCTCGCCGGTCGGTTTGCGGCCGGCCGTGGCGTTCTCGGAGGCTTTCACCAGCATGTCCTTGAGGCTCTTCTTGGTGGTCTCGCGGAAGTCCTTGCCCGCCTCGAAGGTGCTTTTTTGCGGGTTTTTGGCGATGTCCGAGAGCTGCTGAAGTCGGTTTAGGCGGGTCTCTTGGACGGACATCTCGAGCTTGCGGCGCGGCGAAGGGTAGGTGTCGAGGGTCTGTTTGAGACGCTCGAGGTGCTCTTTGCTGAGCTCGACGAAAACCTCGTTGCCGACTTTCTCGGTGGCGGGCTGCAGGATGTCGTCGACGTTGATGCCTTCGACCTCCTTGCCGCTTTTTTCCTTGGCCGCCTCGATGTCTTTTTGAATCAGCTTCTTCAGGCTTTTTTGCTGGCGGAACATCTGGTCGAAGACGTTTTTCATGAATTCGGGCGGCAGGGAGCAGGAAGGAATGATCGACTTCTCGAAGACGTTCCACAGCCGGTCGACGGAATACTTGCCGGTCCGCATTTTGAGCGGGTCGAAGGGCTCGTTGACGACCTTGCAATAACGGAAGCGCCCCAGCCAGAGCATCTTTTCGTGGGAGATCCAGTAGCGACCGTCTTCGCCGCGGCAGTCCTCGAAGGCCTTCTCCCACTCGGCGCGGGTGAAGCGGACGGTGTCGACTAAGCCGGAATAATAGAGGAAAGGAATGTCGGTGGCGACGTAGGTGACGTACTCGACCCCGTTTTTGACTTCCTTCGGAACCTTGTTCCAAATGAATTCCATGGCGCGCCGGTTGACTTCGATTAAGGGATCTTTTTCAGCCATAGAAATCCTCCGTATCTCAAATTTGACTTCGACGACACGCGCGCACTACGCATCGTAACCGTAGTCGTAAGAGCCCTCGCTGCCCAAGCCCCAAGATCCCTCGCCGCTGTAATACGTGTCGATGGAGTCGATCTGGGCTTGCGTGTTTTGCCAATAGGACTGGTTGTCGTCCTCGCGCTCGGCCATCCATTTTTCTTGCTTGAGGTATTCCATCTCCTGATTGAAGGCGACGTCCGATTCGTGCGTTCGCGCGTTCATGTCGAACTTTGCCGATTCTTTTTGGGCGTCGGCGGCCAGCGATGCCGCCTCGACGGTGGCCTTGGCGTTTTGCTCGGCGACGTATTTTTGCGCTTCGGCATTGGCATCGGCCGCTTCACCGGCGGCATGCGCCGAAACGCCCGCGGCAACCGCCGCTCCTACAGCGACCACCGCGGCTACGGCGACAGCAGCGCCTCCAATTCCGACCATAATTCACTCCAAGGTTGAAAATATTACATTCGGACCCGCAAAAGGTACATCGTTAATTCGTCTAAGCCGCCGGAAGAAGGCATGCGCGGACGATTCGCCGCGTTCCGGAGCTCAGGTTAGGGGGCTAGGAATATTCACCGCCGTAATACCCGCCTCCGTCGTAACCTCCTCCATCGTAGCCTCCGCCGTCGTAGCCATAATCATAATCGCTCTCGTTACCGAGGCCCCAAGATCCCTCGCCGCTGTAATACGTGTCGATGGAATCGATCTGGGCCTGCGTGTTTTGCCAATAGGACTGGTTGTCGTCCTCGCGCTCGGCCATCCATTTTTCTTGCTTGAGGTATTCCATCTCCTGATTGAAGGCGACGTCCGATTCGTGCATTCGTGCATTCATGTCGTATTCCGCCGAAGTCTTCTGGGCGTCGGCGGCCAGCTTGGCGGCCTCGACGGTGGCCTTGGCGTTTTGCTCGGCGACGTATTTTTGCGCTTCGGCATTGGCCTCGGCGGCCTGAATGGCGCCATGGGCCGCGACGCCCGCGGCGACGGCGGCGCCGACCGCGACGACGGCGGCGACGGCGACGGCTGCTCCAACTCCAACCATAATTCAATCTCCTCTAAAAAATGAGTCCAACAGTCCTCGTCTAATTATCGAATCGAAAACGAGGCAAAGTTGTTTAGTTGGGATATAATAAGCTAAATACGGGTCTTGGGAACACGATTTTTATAGCCCTCCACCAATGACGTGTTGCGTCAAAGGTTCGGGGAGGCGCAACTTCCGGAAGGGTGTGTTCCGATTCAAGACCAGGGAATGAAAAGATGAGAATCGGCCTGCTTACCTCCATTCGGGAGGACCATCACCTGCCCGGGGAGGATTTCTTCAAGCGCTACATGACCAACCTGGCGCCCATGTACCTTGCAGCCTACCTGCGAAGGGCCGGCTTGCCGGTGGAGATCCTTATTAAGGACCGTCTGGAAGACCTGATCCCCTTCGCCCCGGAGGTGCTCGGGATCTCCTCCGTCACCGAAAACTTCGAGTTCGCCAAGCGGGTCGCGGCGCGGGCGAAGCGGCTATGGAACCCCATCGTCGTTTTGGGCGGCGTGCACATCACGGCTCTCCCCCATACGCTGCCGGCCGTGTTCGACGTCGGCGTGGTCGGGGAGGGGGAAGAGACCTTTCGAGACCTCATCGCCCTGATTTTGCAAAGCGGAAGCCTGCCCGCGCCCGAGGCGCTGGCGAAGGTGTCCGGACTGGTATTTCACGCGCCCGAAGGGGTGCGATCCAGCGCCAAGCGCGGCAACCTCGAGCGCCTCGACGAGATCCCGCTTCCGGACCGCAAAAACTTCGTGAAAAAGATCGGAACGGCCTACATGATGACCTCGCGGGGCTGCCCTTATACCTGCAGCTTCTGCGTGATCCCCGCGGTCACGGAGGGCTACCGCAAGCACAGCGCCGATTACGTGCTTCGCGAGATCAAATCCATCAAGGAGCATTTCCCGGAAATCCGGCATATCCGGATCTTCGACGATCTTTACATCGTGGACAAGAAGCGGGTCCGCGAGATCGCCCTTCGCGTCGAGGCGGAGGGGCTTAACCGCGAGGTCTCCTTCGGCTGCTGGGGCCGCGCCAACCTGATCGACGACGAGATGATCGACGCCTTCAAGCGCATGAACATGCTCTACGTCGCCTTCGGCGCCGAATCGGGCAGCTCGCGGGTGCTGTCGCAGATCAAGCCGGCCTCCACCATTTCCGAAAATCAGGAGGCCATCGACCGGCTCGCCGACCACGGCGTCAATCCCTCCTGTTCGGTCATCTTGGGCCATCCTCGCGAGACGGAGGCCGACCTTTGGGCCACCTACGAGTTCATTGAGCGAAACATGGGCAAGCTCCTCGAGATCGAGTTCAACGTCGCGATACCCTGGCCCGGAACCGACTTGTGGAACTTTGCCCTCGGTCGCGGTTTGGTGAAGGAGGGCATGAACTTCGAGGTCTTGAAGGAGTGCGCCTATTTTCCCAATTACAGCACGGAACTTTATCCTTATTTGAACCAGGAGATAGCCCCGGAGAAATTCGAGAGAATCCTGGTGGAATTCAAGAAGCTATATCGAAAAATGATGAATAAGATCGACGGTTTGGGGATAAAAGGCGAGGTGAATCCCGGCGCGGAGATCGCGGCCCTCCATTAGGCGGTGGGCGTTGCCGTCGCATTTTCGGGTGTCTATAATTCGCCAAATAAGCAACAATGGCCTGGGTGAATTTCGATAATAGGACCAGGTATTTTTATTAGGAGGATAATATTATGACAGGACCAACAGGTGGAGCAGGGGGAGCGGGTGGAGCCGGCGGGAGCAATCCTTTGAGCGGCATGGGCGGTTATCAGCAGCAGATTTCCGACGCCGCCAAGCCGTCGCAGACCCAGGCCCAAAAGACCAACGAGGCCGGCACGTCGGCCCTTAATACGGCGGCGCAAGCCACGGCTCCCAATGCCAGCGATGCGCGCGACGCGGCCTCCGGTCGCCCGAGCACGCCCCCGGCCTCGGGTTCGGGCGGAGCGACGGCCGGCGCCAACGCCGACCCCAACGCGCCTCGAGCTTAAGGTTCGTTCGCGATTTTTTTAGAAAGGCCCGCGGATCTCCGCGGGCCTTTTTATTTTCGTTGCGATCCTTTCTCCGTCTTTGTTAGCCCCATCTCGTGTCCGACCTCCTGAAAAAATTCCTCTCCGGCGACCGCCTCGCGCTCTCCCGCATGATCACCCTGGTCGAAAACCAAAGCGACCAGCTCCCCGCGATCATGAGCGAGATCCACCAGCATCTCGGAAAAGCCTATTACGTCGGCGTCACCGGCCCGCCGGGCGCGGGCAAGTCCACGCTGGTCAATCGTCTGATCGCGCAGGGCAGGGCCCTGGGCAAGAAGGTCGGCGTGATCGCGATCGACCCCAGCTCGCCCTTCTCGGGCGGCGCCCTGCTGGGCGACCGCATCCGCATGCAGGACCACGCCTCCGACGAGGGCGTCTTCATCCGCAGCCTGGGCAGCCGCGGCGCGCATGGCGGCGTGTCGCGCGCGACGCGCGACGTGGTGCGCCTGATGGACGCCTTCGGAATGGATTGGGTCTTGATCGAGACGGTCGGCGTCGGCCAGACCGAGCTCGACATCATGGAGATCGCGCACACGACGGTGGTGGTGCTCACGCCCGAGTCCGGCGACACCATCCAGACGATGAAGGCCGGCCTGCTCGAGGTCGCCGACGTCTTCGTCGTCAACAAGGCCGATCGCGAGGGCGCCGACAAGATCCTGCACGAGCTGAAGGCGATGCTCGAGATGAGCCACGCGGAGGGCTGGGAGGTCCCGGTCTTGAAGACGCAGGCCTTTCAAAACGTCGGCGTGAAAGAGTTGGCCGAGACCTTGGAGGCCCATCGCCGGTACTTGAACGTCTCGACCAAGTTGCAAGAAAAGCTCTTGGCCTTGAGAGAGGCCGAGCTGGAGGAGGTGCTGCAAGAGAGCTTCCGCCAATGGCTGAAGGGCGAGATCCCCCGGAGGCCGGAAGCCGAGGCCTTGCGGCAGCAGGTGCTCTCGGGAGCGATCAGCGCCTACGAGGGCGCCAGCCGATTGTTTCCTCTCCTGCAAGGGCCCCCGGCCAAGCGATAAGGTCCTGATATTGTTCTAGAAACCCCCTGAATCCCCTCTGGAAAAAGAGATTGACTTCATCCCCCGCCCCGGATATGCACGGCAACCCACGGTTTTTTCAGAGTTTTCACGCTGTGCCTTTTAGTTTATCGTTCGGATCCGTAGCTCAGTTGGTTAGAGTACTTCCTTGACATGGAAGGGGTCACTGGTTCGAGTCCAGTCGGATCCACAGAAGAAAAAGAAATACCTCAACCGATGAGGGTTGAAGGGGGAGGATGGAATCCTTCCCCTGGGCTTTAGCGAGACCGGACTTGCTCCGGGCTCGCGAATCGCCGGTTAGAGTACTTCCTTGACATGGAAGGGGTCACTGGTTCGAGTCCAGTCGGATCCACCAGTTTTTTTATAGGTTGTTCAAGTGAAGAGTTAATTGGGAAATGTATGATGGGATCCGGAGATATTATCTCCATTTCCATTGCCTTTCCGCGCTAACCCTTCACTTTTTTTATGTTCGAAGAAGACCAAACCGAAAACTATACCCCGCTGGAAAGGCTTCGCCATTCTTCCGCCCACGTCATGGCGGACGCGGTGCAGGCGCTTTTCCCCGGCACCAAGCTGGCCATCGGGCCCGCGATCGAGACCGGCTTCTATTACGACATGGACGTCCCGCGCCCGCTCACCGCCGAGGACCTCGAGAAGATTGAGGCTAAGATGCAGGAGATCGTCGACCGCGACGAACCCTTCCGGCGGGAAGAGGTCTCCAAGGCCGAGGCCCTCGAGCTGTTCAAAAAGCGGGGCGAAATCTACAAAGTTGAGATCATCGAGGCCCTGCCCGGCGACAAGGTGACCCTCTACAAGCACGGCGATTTCGTCGATCTCTGCCGCGGCCCGCACGTCGAGTCCACCGGCAAGATCGCCGCCTTCAAGCTGCTCTCCGTGGCCGGCGCCTACTGGCGCGGCGACGAGAGGAACAAAATGCTCCAGCGCGTCTACGGCACGGCCTTCCCCGAAAAGCCGCAGCTCGAGGCCTACCTCACGCAGCTGCGCGAGGCCGAGGCCCGCGACCACCGCAAGCTGGGCAAAGAGTTGGATCTGTTTTCCATGATGGAAGAGGAGGGCCCCGGCCTCATCCTCTGGCACCCCAAGGGCGCCCGGGTCCGCGCCACGATCGAGGACTTCTGGCGCGCCGAGCACCGGCGCGAGGGCTACGAGCTGGTCTACACGCCGCACATGGCCAAGCTGGACCTCTGGAAGACCAGCGGCCACGTCGATTTCTATAAAGAGAACATGTTCTCGCCGATGGAGGTCGAGGGGCAGGACTACGAAATCAAGCCGATGAATTGTCCCTTCCACGTCCGCATCTTCAACAGCCGGATGAAGAGCTATCGTGAATTGCCGGTGCGCCTGGGCGAGCTGGGCACGGTCTACCGCTTCGAGCGCTCCGGCGTCCTGCACGGCCTGCTGCGGGTCCGCGGTTTCACCCAGGACGACGCCCACATCTTCTGCCGCCCCGACCAGCTGCAAACCGAGGTCGAGCAGGTCCTGAAGATGACCCTGCGCTTCCTGGGCACCTTCGGATTCAACGAATTCGAGCTCTTTCTTTCCACCCGGCCCGAAAAATCAGTCGGGAGCGACGAAAACTGGGAGCTGGCCACCAAAGCCCTCCGCGGCGCCCTCGAGGCCCAGGGCCTGGCCTTTAAGGTTGACCCCGGGGAAGGGGTGTTTTACGGTCCCAAGATTGACTTGAAAATCAAGGATACCATCGGCCGGATGTGGCAGTGCTCGACGGTGCAGGTCGACTTCAACAACCCCGAGCGCTTCAACATTCATTACGTGGCCGAGGACGGCAGTCGCCAGCGTCCGATCATGGTCCACCGGGCCCTGATGGGATCCTTGGAGCGGTTCTTCGGCATCCTGATCGAGCACTTCGCGGGAGCCTTCCCGGTCTGGTTGGCGCCGGTGCAGGCGATTCTGCTGCCGATCACCGACCAGCAGAACGACTACGTGGCCGGGCTCTTGCAATCCCTTAAAGAACGTGGGATTCGCGCCGAGGCCGACTATCGCAAAGAGAAGATCGGCCACAAGATCCGCGAGGCCCAGCTGGCCAAGATCCCCCACATGCTGGTGGTGGGCAAAAACGAACAGGCCGCGGGCGAGGTCAGCCTGCGCAGCCGCCGCGAAGGCGACAAGGGCGCGATGAAGTTCGAAGCGTATCTGGACTTGCTCCAGAAAGAGGTCGAGTCAAGGTTGTAGGGGCGAAGCTTGTGTTCGCCCCGCAGCGGAGGGCGATCGCAAGGTTTCCCTGCACATTAAACGGAGGTTACTCTTATTAGCAAAGAAGTCCGCGTCAACCGACGCATCCGCGCCCCCGAGGTGCGGTTGATCGATGCCGAAGGCAAACAGCTCGGAGTCTACATCGCCTCGAAGGCGATCCAGATGGCCGAGGAGCAAGGCCTCGACTTGGTCGAGATCTCGCCCAACGCCAACCCGCCCGTGTGCAAGATCATGGACTACGGGAAGTACAAGTACGAGCTGACCAAGAAGCAGAAAGAGGCCAAGAAGCACCAGGTCGTGGTGCTGGTGAAGGAAGTGAAGTTCCGGCCCGTGACCGACGATCACGATCTCAGCTTCAAGGTCCGCAACATGGAGCGCTTTCTCGAGGAGGGGCACAAGGTCAAGGCGACGGTCGTGTTCCGAGGACGCGAGATGAGCTACCGCGAAGGCGGTAGGAAGGTGATGGATACGATCCTGGGCATGCTCCAGGACAAGGCCGTCGTGGAAGTCCCGCCCAAGATGGAAGGGCGGCAGATGACGATGATTTTAATGGCCGCCAAGGCCGCGAAGAAACACGAGCCCGCGAAACCGAAGAGCCCTCCGCCGACGAGCGCTCCCAAGGAAGCGCCCCAGGCCAAAACCGAATAGGAAACACTATGCCCAAGCTGAAATCGAAACGTGGAGCCAAGAAGCGATTCAAAGTCACCGCCACCGGCAAGGTGATGGGAGGCCAGCAGAACAAGCGCCACATCCTCACCAACAAGCCGCGCAAGCGCAAGCGCCAGCTGCGCCGCAACCGCGTGGTCAACGCGGTCGAACAGAAGCGCCTGCGCATCGCGCTGTTGGCCTAGAGCGTTCGTCGAAAGCATTTGAAAGAGAAGCAAGGAGCTTACCATGCCAAGAGTCAAACGGGGCTTTAAAGCCCGCCGCCGTCGCAATAAAGTCCTGAAGGCCGCCAAGGGTTACCGCGGAGGCCACAGCAAGCTCTTCCGCACGGCCCAAGAGTCCGTCGACAAGGCCCAGTCCTACGCCTACGTCGGTCGCCGCATCAAGAAGCGCGATTTTCGCAGCCTCTGGATCCAGCGCATCGGCGCCGCCGCCGAGGCCCTCGGCCTCAGCTACAGCAAGCTGATGGGCGGACTGAAGAAGGCCAAGATCGCGCTCGACCGCAAGGTGCTCGCCTTCCTGGCCTCGGAAGATCCCTCGGCCTTCGCGAAGGTCGTCGAGGCCGCGAAGAAGGCTTAAGCCTTTTCCAGATATCGAGGCCTGCGGCGCGGCGATGTCCCGCCCAAGGTCCTCGGTCGTAGCTCGGCCGATTCGGTCCGGAGCCGAAGCGGTTGCGGATCCGGCCTCGGCTCCGGACGATGTTGGGCTCCTATAATCTCCCCTGAGCCGGGCACAATAGGCGCCGGCGAATGGCTGACCGGATGAAAGACTCCCTCCTGCAAAATTTGGAGCGGCTTCGGAAGGAATTCCCCGCCGCGCTAGCCCAGGCCGACGACGAGGCCAAGCTCCTCGAGGTCAAAACCGAGTTTTTGGGGAAAAAGGGCCGGTTGACCGAAGTCCTGAAAGAGATGGGACGGCTCGGCGCCGAGGATCGCCCCCTGGTGGGCGCCGCGGCCAACGAGGTGAAGCAGTTTCTCGAGAGCGAATACGACGCCGCCTTGCGAAAGTTCAAGGCCGCTCAAATCGAGCGCCATCTCCAGGCCGACAAGTTCGACGTCACCCTGCCCGGCCGCCCCGAGGCCCTGGGCCACCTTCACCCCGTGACGCAGATCCTGGATCTGGCCAAGGATCTCTTCGAACGCCTCGGCTTCGTCACCCGAACCGGACCCGAGATCGAGGACGACTTCCATAACTTCGAGGCGCTCAACATTCCCGTGCATCACCCGGCCCGCGACCTGCAGGACACCTTCTATTTGCAGGGCCGAAAGTGGCTGTTGCGCACGCACACCTCCACCGTGCAGATCCGCGTCATGAAGGGGCAGCGTCCGCCCTTGCGGATGATCGCGCCGGGGGCCGTGTACCGCTCGGATTCCGACGTGACGCACACGCCGATGTTCCACCAGATCGAGGGGCTATGGGTGGACGAGGGGATCACCTTCGCGGACTTGAAGGGCGTGCTCTCTCTGTTCGTCCAGGGCTTGTTCGGAGCCTCGACCCAGGTGCGATTCCGGCCGAGCTTCTTTCCCTTCACCGAGCCCAGCGCCGAACTCGACATGAGCTGCTTCAAGTGCGCGGGCAAGGGCTGCAATCTCTGCAAGGGCACGGGCTGGATCGAGGTGCTGGGCTGCGGGATGGTCGATCCCGAGGTCTTCAAATTCGTCGACTACGATCCCGACAAGTACCAGGGCTTCGCCTTCGGCATCGGGCTCGAGCGCCTGGCGATGCTCAAGTTCGGGATCAACGACCTGAGGTTGTTTTTCGAGAACGACATCCGGTTTTTGCGACAGTTTTAATGCGGGGGCGAGCCTTGCGTTTGCCCCTACAGGATATTCATGAAAGCCTCCGTCAATTGGATCCGAGAATTCGTCAAGGTCGAGGCCGACGCCCAGGCCATCGCCGACCGCCTGACCCGCGCCGGCCTCGAGATCGAAGGCCTGCACGCGCAGGGCAGGGGGCTCGAAAAGGTCGTCACCGCCACGCTGCTCAAGGTCGACAAGCACCCGCAGGCCGACCGCCTCACCCTCTGCGAGGTCCGCACCGGGACCCAGGTCCACCAGATCGTCTGCGGCGCGAAGAACCACCAGGCCGGCGACAAGGTCGCCCTGGCCCTGCCGGGGGCGCGATTGCCCAACGGCATGGAGATCCAAGAGACGGTCATCCGCAAGGTGAAGTCGGGCGGGATGCTCTGTTCCGAGAAAGAATTGGGTTTTGCCGCCGAGAGCGAGGGGATCCTGATTCTTCCCCCGGAGACGCCCGAGGGAGTCCCGCTTGCCGAGGCCCTGGGCCTGGACGACACCATCCTCGAGGTCAACGTGACGCCGAACCGCGGCGATTGCCTGTCGATGCGGGGTTTGGCGCGCGAGGTCGCCGCCGGTTTCGAAACCTCGGTGGGGGCGTCCGCGGCGGAGCTTTCACATGCCGAGGCCCCGCGGCCCGGACCCGCGATGGAAGGACAAGTCCGCGTCCAGCTTCAAGCCCCCGATCTATGCCCGCGTTACACCTGCCGCCTCGTCCGCGGCGTCAAGGTCGGTCCCTCGCCGGGCTGGGCGCAGCGCCGCCTCGAGGCCTGCGGGATCCGCGCGATCAACAACGTCGTCGACGCCACCAATTACGTGATGCTCGAAACCGGCCAGCCCTTGCATGCCTTCGACTTAAGGCAGATCCGCCAGGGCCGTCTCGAGATCCGGCGGGCCCAGGCGGGTGAATCGATCGTCACCCTCGACGGTAAGCCCCGGCCCCTGCAAGCGGGCGACCTTGTCATCGCCGACGCCGAGCGCATCCTGGCCCTGGCCGGCGTCATGGGCGGCGCCGATTCCGGCGTCGAACCGGGCACCCAAGACCTCCTCCTCGAAAGCGCCTATTTCGCGCCCGACGCCGTGCGCAAGACCGCCAAGCGGGTCGGCTTGCAGACCGAGAGTTCCTACCGCTTCGAGCGCGGGGTCGACCCCAACGGCTGCCTCGCGGCCTTGAACCGCCTCGCGGCCCTCATCCAGGAGTGGGCGGGCGGAACGGCCAGCTCGGACGCCGTCGACCTGTATCCCCAACCGGTGCCCCCTCGCGAGATCTCCCTGCGGCGCCAGACGCTGACCCGCATCCTGGGCTACGAGATCCCCGCCGAGGCGATCCGCCGTTCCTTTCGGGCCTTAGGCCTGGAGGAAAAAAACGCCTCCGCCGAGGCGGCGACCTACGCCATCCCCAGCTATCGCGGCGACTTGAGCCGCGAGATCGACCTGGTGGAAGAGGCCGCCCGTCTCTATGGTTACGACCGAGTCCCCACAAAATACCCCCGGATCTCCCTCAGCGAGCTGCCGCCGCCTCGCCAGCACCCCTTCGACCGGATTCGCCGGGCCTTGGTCGGCTGGGGTTTTTCCGAGGTCCTGCACTACAGCTTCACCTCGCCCGACCTGCTGCGCCGTTTCGGCTTTGAGGTCTTCGAGGCCACGACCCTGCTCAACCCGATCAGCGAGGAGCTGGCGGTGATGCGGCCCAGTCTCCTGCCGCAGATGGTTCAAACCCTCCAGTCGAATGTCCATCGGGGCAACAAGGACCTGAAGCTCTTCGAGCTGCGCCCAGTCTACCTGCCTCAGCCGGAGGCCTCGCCCCCCTTCGCCGAGCGCTGGCGCCTCTGCCTGGGGCTCAGCGGGTCGCGCCGGGGTCTGCATTTTCTCGAGAAAGAAGAGGGGGTTTCCTTCTTAGACCTCAAAGGTTACTTGAAGGCCCTGTACGGCCTGACCGGTCCCGGCGAACTGCTCGAGGGGGCCGGCGCCCAGGGCTTTTTGCATCCCAAGCGCCAGGCGGCGATCCGCTGGGCCCCGGCCGGCGCGGCCGAGCGGGAGGAGGGCCTTTTGGGCGAACTGAACCCGGTCTTGGGGGAAGAGCTGGGCCTGAGGGTCCCGGTGGCCCTGGCTGAAATTTCCTTAGATCTCTTTTTGACAGAATCGAAAAATCCTGTAAAATTTCAAGAGGTATCGCCGTTTCCCTCGATTTGGCGGGACCTCAACTTAATCGTCGACGAATCCGTCTCCCACGG
>JADYZQ010000253.1 GCA_020853015.1 Deltaproteobacteria bacterium | reverse complement strand
TCCGATTTCAGCTCCGACCCATGACCCGCAGCGATCTCGACGCGGTGCTGGACATTGAGCGCCGCAGCTTCGAACAGCCCTACAGCCGGGAGATCCTCGCCCAAGAGCTGAAAATCAAGGCGGCCCATCTCCGCGTCGCGACGTACCGGCGCAAGGTCATCGGCTACATCGATTTTTGGCTGGTGCACGACGAGATGGAGCTGATCAGCGTCGCCGTGCATCCCGATTTTAAGCGCTGCGGCGTGGGGGAGGGGCTGATGCAAGAGATGATCCGATTCGCCCACCAAAACGAGGCGCGTTTCATTTACTTGGACGTGCGCCGCTCCAACGAGGCGGCCCAGCGTTTGTACGAGAAGTTCGGCTTCGAGAAGGCCGGCGTCCGGCGGCGCTACTACAGCGACAACCAGGAGGACGCCATCATCATGAAGAAGGTCTTGGAGTGAAAGACAAGCTTTGCCAAATCGCCTATCACGTAGCCCTGCAGGAGGGGTATTTCCGGATCGGTCTGGAGACAGGCTGGGAAGGCTTCGTACCGGGCCAGTTCGGCATGCTCGAGGTCCCTCGCCAAGACGGCGTCCTGCTGCGCCGGCCCTTCAGCTTCGCCCGCCAGCTCGGCGGCACCACCGAGATCCTGTATAAAGTGGTGGGGCGGGGCACCGAGGCCCTCTCCAAGGTCGCGACCGGCCAGTCTCTGCGCTTGCTGGGACCGTTGGGCCGGGGCTTCGAGGATGTCTCGGGCGAGGGCGACCGCGTCGGTGTCGCCGGTGGCTATGGCATCGCGCCCTTCCTGCAGCAGGCGAAGCGGCTGAAGGCCCAGGGCCGCGTGCTCCATCTCTTCTACGGGGCCAGACGTGAGCATGATTTGCTTTATTTACAAGAGCTTAGTGATATAGGTGTAAAGTTGCACGTTACCACGGAAGACGGCTCGCAAGGCGAGCGGGGGCGGGTGACCGAGCTCCTCGCCAAGGTCTATGCCGAACAGTCTCCGGCCGTCGTCTGGTCCTGCGGCCCCCTGGGCCTCTTGCACGCGGTGCAGTCCTGGGCCCTCCCGCGCGGCGTGCCCTGCGAGCTCTCGGTCGAGGAGACCATGGGCTGCGGCACCGGCGTCTGCCTGGGCTGCGTGGTGAAGGATCCATCCGGGCGCTATCGCCGCGCCTGCATCGAGGGGCCGGTCTTTGCCGGGGAATGCCTGAAGTTTTGATATGGTCGACCTATCCGTCCAACTGGGAAATTTAAGCCTGAAGAATCCGATGATCGCCGCCTCCGGCACCTTCGGCTACGGCGAGGAGCTCAACGACTATTTTCCCGTCGAGAAGCTCGGCGCGATCAGCACCAAGGGACTGAGCCTCAAGCCCCGCGAGGGCAATCCCATGCCCCGCATCGTCGAGACGCCCTCCGGGATGATCAACGCGATCGGCCTGCAGAACGTCGGCATCGAGGCCTTCATCCGCGATAAACTGCCCTTTTTGGAAAAGCGGGGCGTGGTGGTGATCGCCAACATTTTCGGCAACACCTTGGACGAGTATGTCGAGATCGCCCGCATGCTCGCGCCCACTTCGGTGCAGGCCGTCGAGCTGAACATCTCCTGCCCCAACGTGAAGGCCGGCGGGATGGAGTTCGGCAACGATCCGAAGATGGCCGCCAAGGTCACCGAGGCCGTGCGCCGGGCCTTCCGCCGCCACCTGATGGTCAAGCTCTCGCCCAACGTGACCTCCATTGTCGAGATCGCCAAAAACGTCGAGGCGGCGGGCGCCGACTCGCTCTCGATGATCAACACCATCACCGCGATGGCGATCAACACCAAGACGCGGCGTCCGATGATCGCCAACCGGGTCGGGGGCCTCTCCGGCCCCGCCGTTCGGCCGATCGCCGTGCGCATGGTGGCCCAGACCTACCCGGAGGTGAAGATCCCCATCGTCGGCATCGGCGGCATCGTCAACGCCAACGACGCCCTCGAGTTCTTCATCGCGGGCGCGGCGGCCGTGCAGGTGGGTACCGCCACCTTCATGGCCCCCGACGCCTGCAGTCGCATCCTGGACGAGCTCGAAGCCTATCTGGAACAGAGCGGCATCGCTTCCATTCGAGAGTTAACCGGCACCCTCCAGCCGTAACCGAAGTGCCGGTTGACAAATCGGGTTTTCTCGTTGATTTATTGGGAAATGGCCGGATTTTGCCCCCGGGACTGACGCGATGAGCCATTACGCAAAGGGGCCTGGATGCTTTCCAGCAACGTCTTGGTGCTCAACCACTCCTACTTTCCGGTGCACGTTACCTCGGTGCGCCGGGCCTTGGTGATGCTTTATCAAGGCATCGCCAAGGTCGTCGACGAGCAATACAAAACCTTCGACTTCGAGACCTGGCTCGACTTAAGCGTTGAGCTCCACCACGAGAGTATCGGCCTGGTCGACCGCCTGATCCGCGTGCCGCGGGTCCTGCTGCTCAGCAGCTACGACCGCCTGCCGAAGAAGAACGTCCGTTTCTCCCGCTACAATATCTACCTGCGCGACCGCAACACCTGCCAATACTGCGGGCATTCCTTTCCTAAGTTCGAGCTCAACCTCGACCACGTGATTCCCCGCTCGCGCGGCGGCAAGACGACCTGGGACAACGTCGTCTGCAGCTGCATCGATTGCAACCGCCGCAAGGGCGGCCATCTCCCCGAAGAGGCGGGGATGCGCCTGTTGAAGCGGCCCGTCAAACCGCACTGGGGTCCCTTGAGCGACTTCCTCGGCAAGGGGGTTCCCTACCACCAGTGGAAGCCCTTCCTCAACGTGGTGGACTTCAGCTACTGGAATTTAGAATTGAAGGACTGAGCGTCGCTGGATCCTCCGGGCAGGTTTGAAATTGCGGGCGGCCCCATAAAGCGCTAATGCTGGGGCGTGGCGGAATCCCCCTGCAAAACGCTCCTTGTGGAAGCCAAGCACGCCGGCGAGCGGCTCGATCGTTACCTCGCCGCGGAGTGCCCCGGCATCAGTCGTTCGCAGCTCAAGCAGCTCATCGAGGCCGGGGATGTCACCGTCGAGGCAAAGGCGGCGAAGCCCTCCCACAAGCTGCGCGGCGGCGAGCGCGTCATGCTGACCGTCCCGCCGCCCGAGGCGCCGGCCTTGGTCCCCGAGGACATTCCCTTGAAGGTGCTATACGAGGACGCAGACCTTCTGGTCTTGGACAAGCCCGCCGAAATGGTCGTCCATCTGGGCGCGGGGGTGAAGCAGGGGACCCTGGTCAACGCCCTGTTGCACCACTGCAAGGATCTTTCGGGCATCGGAGGCGTGGCGCGGCCCGGCATCGTGCATCGCCTCGACAAGGGGACCTCGGGATTGCTCGTCGTCGCGAAGAACGACCGCGCCCATCAGGGGCTCTCGTCCCAATTCCAATCGCGGCGCGTCGCGAAGACCTATTTGGCCTTCGTCTGGGGCCGGCCCCGGGACGCGAGCGGAAAGATCGACGTGCCGCTCGGCCGCAGCGAGCGGGACCGGAAGAGAATCGCCTCGCACGGCCGCAAACTGCGCCCCGCGGTGACGCGGTATCGCGTCCTGAAGCGCTGGCCGGCCATGGCTTTGCTCGAATTGAAGCCTGAGACCGGACGCACTCATCAGTTACGGGTCCATCTGGCCGAGCTGGGGAACCCTATCGTCGGCGATCCGACTTACGGCCGACGGCACCTCAAGGCCTCCGAGCTTTCCCCCGAGTTGACGGCGATCCTGCAGGAGACGACCTTCCAGCTCTTGCACGCCTGGCGCTTGAGCTTCGAGCACCCCGTCACAGGAAAGGTGATGAGCTTCGAGGCGCCGATGCGCGCGGAGATGGAGACATTTCAAAAGCTGTTGGAGAAGAGCCCATGATCCCCTTCGAGCCCTTCGATAAAATTCGCGGCGCCTTCCTCGGCGCCGGTTACGGAGATCTCAGCGGGGAATTCTTCGAGGTGAAGCAGGTCCACGGCGACGGGGTCGTCGTCTTGCGGGAGGCGCGCGACGTTTCCGAAAATCGCGGGAAGGAGGCCGACGCGGTGATCTGCGCCCGCTGGGCGGTCCCGATCGCGGTCCGAACCGCCGACTGCGTGCCGGTCTTCATCGCCCATCCCAAACGTGTCATCGCCGTGGTTCACGCCGGCTGGCGCGGGACCGTCGCGGGAATTCTGGAAAAAACCCTGCTCCGAATGCGCGAGTCCTTCGACCTGGACCTGTCCGAGGCGGCGCTCGCCGTCGGCCCGGCCATCGGCCCGGAGTGCTACGAGGTGGGCGAGGACGTGGCCGCGGCCTTTCGCGGCCGCGGGGACTCGGTCTTCTTGAAGGAGCTCGGGCAGGGGAAATTCGCGCTGGATCTCAAGGCTGCCAACGCCGCCCAGGCCCGGCGGTTGGGAGTGGCCGTGGAAAATATCGAGCTGAGGCCGGAGTGCACCCGCTGCGAGGCGGAACTTTTTCACTCGCACCGCGCGGCCCTGGCGCGCGGCGAGGCCAAGGCCGGGCGCAATTACTCTTGGCTCATGATCTCGCCCTGACCGCCGACGGTCAATTCGGGGATGCGCAGGGTGGGTTGGGCGTCGGCGACCGGGACGCCCTGGCCGTCCTTGCCGCAGGTACCCAGGCCGTAGCCCAGGTCGCTGCCGACGCGGTCGATGGTGTTCAGCACCTCGGGTCCGTTGCCCGTCAGGGTGGCGCCCCGCACGGCGTGCTCGAGCCTGCCCTTCCGGATCAAGAAGCCCTCGCCGACCTCGAAGACAAAATCCCCGTTCACCGTGTTGACCTGTCCCGAGCCCATCCGGGTGACGTAGAGTCCCCGCTCCACCTCCCGAAGGATCGCGGCGGGATCGTCCTTCCCCGGGGCGATCATCGTGTTGGTCATGCGCACGATGGGTCGGTGGCGGTAGGACTCGCGGCGGCCGTTGGCCGTGGAGGGAACCCCGTCGCGCTCGGCGTAAATCCGGTTGTACATGTAGTTCTTCAGGATGCCGCGATCGATGAGGACGTTGCGGCGCGCGGGCGTCCCCTCGTCGTCGAAGAGAAAGGAACCGCGCTTTCCGGGCAGCG
>JADYZQ010000252.1 GCA_020853015.1 Deltaproteobacteria bacterium | reverse complement strand
TCGAGGCCCAGCGGCCTTTCTATTCGTATTCCAGCGAAACCTACAAAAAGACGCTCGTCGCCGCTTGCGGCGCCGACGGCAAGTGGCTGGCCGAGACGGAAAACATCCGCGTCCCCTTCAGCCCCTATCCCGATGGCAACAACACCTGGGATTTTAAGATCGACGCCCAGTTTCCCCAAGAGGGGGTCTGGGTCAGCCGCGGGACCCGAAACCTTAAGATCAAGTGCTCCTGGGAGCCTCACCCGACGGAGACCCGCATCAAGTGCGAAGAGCAGGTCGAGCTTCCCGCCGTCAAGATAGACGCGACCCTCCCCGTGATGCAGGCTCGCTAGCACCTTGCCGCCAATAGGTCTTCGCCCGAACGGATTAAACGTTATTCATGCCGTCTTTCCGGAGAAGGTGTAAGTCGGTCCCGTCCAGGCGCGGTCCCGACTTCAAGCCATTCTAGGGCGGTGCGGTCTTTTCTTCCCTTTTCTCGCTCCCTTCTGCAAAATTCTCCCCATGGCCGCCTCTTGGACCGTCAATCTCGAGAAGATCTCGCGCGTCGTCAATTTCGGCCTTCCCGCGCTGACCCTCGTCTTTTTCTTGGCGGGGTATTTTTCCTCTTTTTATTTCCACTTCCTGACGGTCTTTTTCCTGCTGATGACGCTCATCAATATTTTTTACCGCCGGGTCCAGAAGGACCACGCCCTCTTGACCAACTTCGGCTGGGTGGCGCAGGGGCGCTACCTCCTGGAGAGCATCGGTCCGGAGCTGCGCCAGTACCTCTTCACCACCGACACCGAAGAGCGGCCCTTCTCGCGGGTGGAGCGGATGGAGGTCTACCGCAAGTCGAAGGACATCGACGCCTCCTCGGCCTTCGGCTCGCAGCTGGAATTCGACGGCGGCGAGTACAAGCTGCGGCATTCGATGTACCCGACCCTGGTGGCCGAGGCGGAGCCCTACACCCTGACCTTCGGCGAGGAGCGCGGACTGGCCGAGGCCTACACCATCACCAAGCCGGTGATGATCAGCGCCATGAGCTACGGCTCGCTGGGCAAGAACGCGGTGCGGGCCCTGGCGCGGGGCGCGCGGAAGGCCGGGGTCCCGATGAACACGGGGGAGGGCGGGCTGCCGAAGTATCACCTGATGGAGGGCTGCGACCTGATCTTCCAGATGGGGACGGCGAAGTTCGGCTGCCGCAACGAGGACGGCTCCTTGCACGAAGGGCGCCTGCGCGAGATCGCGCGGCTGCCGCAGGTGAAGATGATCGAGATCAAGTTCTCGCAGGGGGCGAAGCCGGGGAAGGGCGGCCTGCTGCCGCGCGAGAAGATCACCCGCGAGATCGCCGAGCTGCGCGGCGTGCCGATGGACCGCGACGTGATCTCGCCTCCCTCGCACGTGGAATGCACCGACCCGGACGCGACGGTTCGTTTCATCGGACGGGTCCAGGATATCTCCGAATTGCCGGTCGGCATTAAATTCTGCTTGGGCCGCGAGGCGGAGTTTCGCGCCCTGGTGCGGGCGATGGCGCGGCACCAAATCTTCCCGGACTACATCGCGCTGGACGGCGCGGAGGGCGGCACCGGCGCCGCGCCGAAGTCCTTCATGGACGACCTGGGGATCCCGATTCTGACGGCCCTGCCGGCGGTGCATCAGATCTTGAAGGAAGAAGAGGTGCGCGACCGCCTCAAGCTCTTGGCGGCGGGAAAGCTCATCAATCCCGGGAAGCAGCTCATCGCCCTGTCGCTGGGCGCGCAGGCGGTCTACACCGCCCGGGGCTTCATGCTGGCCCTGGGCTGCATCCAGGCCCTGACTTGCAACCGCAACACCTGTCCCGTCGGCATCACGACGCACAACCCCGCCCTGCAGCGGGGCCTGGACATCGAGGTGAAGTCGGAGCGGGTGAAGAACTATGTCGTCAACCTGGTGCACGACCACTACGAGCTGCTGACCTCGCTGGGGAAGCGCTCCTTCCGGGAGCTGAACGAGGACAACCTCTTGCTGCCGACGGCGGCGGGGACGGGACGGGGGAGGTTATGAAGAACAAGCTGCTGTGGATCTTTCAACTCGTCCCCGCGCTGATCTTGTTGGGGACCGCCTACGGGAAGCTCAGCTCGAAGCCGAGCGAGGTCCAGTTGTTTTCCGTCTTGGGGATGGAGCCGACCGGCCGCTTCATCATCGGGATCATCGAGGGCCTGGCGGCCCTGCTGCTGTTGTCGCCGCGCTATTCGGCCGCGGGCGCCTTCTTGGCTGTGGGCACGATGCTGGGCGCCCTGATCGCGCACCTGACGGTGATCGGCTTCGACCTGAAGCACACCCTCTTGCTGTCCTCGGTATTGCTCAGCAGCCTGGTCGTCCTGGTCGCCCGTTACCGGCACCTGCCGCTGCTGGGGCCGAAGGCGCGGGATTGACCCGCTTCGGCGGCCAGACGAGGACGTGGATCTTCTTCACGAAAAGCAAATGGGGCGCCTCTGCCGGCAGGCCGATGCCAAGCGGATCGAGCATGGTGTTGGTCTGTGCCTGAAGCCGGGCGGGTTGGAGTTTCCAGGGTTTGTGATGGATCTCCGCCCGCAAGACCTCTTGCCGGGCGTTGAGGGTGTAGAGGCAGTAGCGGGCCGTCAGGAAGTATTCCAGCGAATCCCGTTCCGCGAGGAAGACGGG
>JADYZQ010000251.1 GCA_020853015.1 Deltaproteobacteria bacterium | reverse complement strand
CGGGCGACTACGACGCCATCGTCCTCGCCCGGGCCGGCATGGAGCGCCTGGGGCTGGACGTCGCCCGCGCGGTGGACCTGCCGATCGTCCCGGCGCCGGGTCAGGGCACCCTCGCGATCGAGATCCGCTCCGCGGATCGGGAGCTTCGCGAGCTGCTCGCGGCCCTTCACGATCCCGAGACCGAGCGGGTCTCCCTAGCCGAGCGTCGCGTGATGCGCGAGCTGGGCGGGAGCTGCAACCTGCCCTTGGGCGTCTATGGAGAGATCGCCGGCGGCGTCCTGAGGCTTCAGGCCTTTTTGGCGAGCCCGGACGGCGCGAAATATATCGAGCTGGAAGGCGGGGGATCCGCCGAAGCGCCGCTCGAGGCGGCCGACCGTTTGGTGGAAGAGATTTGGCGCCTGGGCGGGCGGGAGATTTTGGCGGCGATCGGATAAGGGCGAAATTAGGTTCGCTCCGACATTGGAGTATGGCACTTAAAACCAAGCCGAAAAATAAGCCCGGCACCGTCTACCTCGTCGGCGCCGGTCCCGGCGATCCGGGGCTTTTGACCTTGAAGGCCAAGGCCTGCCTCGAGCGCGCCGACCTGGTCTTCTTCGACCAGCTGGTGAACCCCGAGATCCTCCGCCATTGCGCGCGCGCCAAACGCTTCGACGTGGGCAAGCGAGGCCATCGCGGGCATTTCCCCCAAGAGAAAATCGCCAAGCTGCTGGTTCAGGCCGCGCGCCGCCACAGGGTCGTGGTGCGGCTGAAGGGCGGCGATCCCTTCGTCTTCGGGCGCGGCGGCGAGGAGGCCGAGGCGCTGCGCCGCGCCGGCGTCCCTTTCGAGATCGTCCCGGGCGTGACCAGCGCCGTGGCGGTACCGGCTTACGCAGGCATCCCGGTCACGCATCGGAGTTTCGGATCCAGCGTCGCCTTCGTCACGGGGCACGAGGATCCGGAAAAGCCGGGGCGTCGCGCGCGCGACGCCGCGATCGATTGGGAGGCCTTGGCGAGGCTTCCCACCTTGGTCCTGTTGATGGGCGTCAAGACCCTCGAGGAGAATTTCGCGCGGCTCGTCCGCGCCGGGAGATCGCCGGCGACGCCGGCGGCGATCGTCGAATGGGGGAGCTACCCGCGCCAACGCAGCCGCGTCGGCGATCTGCGCAGCCTGCCCCGGCTGGCGAAGCGCGCCGGGATCCGCCCGCCCGCGGTGACGGTGGTGGGCGACGTCGTCCGGATGAAGCCGGACCTGGATTGGTTCGAGACGAAGCCGCTCTTCGGCCGGAGGGTCCTCGTGACCCGCTCCGGAGACCGGGCCTCCGAGCTGAGCCGCCGCCTGAGCGAGGCCGGCGCCCAAGCCCTGGAGCTCCCGGCGATCGAGATCCGGCCGCCGCGTTCTTGGGCGGCCCTCGACCGCGCCATCGCCCGGATCGAGGACTACGATTGGCTGATCTTCACCTCCGTCCACGCCGTCGAGGCCTTCTTGTCCCGCCTGAAGAAGTTTCGAAAGGGCCCTCGGGCCTTGACGCATCTGAAAATCGCCGCGGTGGGCCCGGTGACCGCCCAGCGTCTGGAGGAAGCCGGATTTCCCGTTTCCCGCTTGGGCGAGTCCTTTACCTCGGAAGCATTGGGAAGATCCTTCCGCGCCCGCGAGCTGAAGGGAAAGAGGGTCTTGTTTCCGCGCGCCGAGGTCGCGCGCGAGGCCTTCGTCTCCGAATTGCGCCGGAAGGGCGCAAGCGTCGAGGTCGCCGTGGCCTACCGCAGCCGCGCGCCGCGTCTCTCCCGCCGAAAGATCCTGGCCGCCCTCGGCAAGGACGCGCCCGATCTTTTGACCTTCGCGAGCGGGGCCACGGCGGAGAACCTGGCCCGTCTCCTGCGCCAAGCGGGCCTGTGGGAGAAGTACCACAAGGTTCCGGCGGCCGCGATCGGTCCAGTGACGCGGGCCGCGGCGAGGCTGGCCGGATTTAAGGTCGCCGTCATGCCGCGCGAGCACACGATCGAAGCCTTGGTCGAGGCGATCGCGAGTTATTTTTCCAAAAAAAAGTGAATGAAATTTAATGCGGGGAAGCGGTGGAGAGGCCGTCGGCCATCGCCAGGACGGGTCCGTCCATGAAGCGCGCGAGGGCCAGGGAGGTGCGTTCGTTGGTGCTGCGGTAATAGTCCGCCATCTGGCGGTCGAGGTCCTGCGTGTTGTCCGCCAGGCCGGCGGCATGCGTCGCCGCGTGCCGGTGGCTGGAGGATTCCCGCTCGCGGATCGTCCGCTCGGCGGCGATCAATTCTTCGAGGCGCCGCGTGTCGAAGCGGTCCGCCGCGCCGGGCATGGTCAGGGGGGCCTCGAAATTGCGGATGCGCTCGACGTTGGCGCGATCGACCGAGTCGAGGAAGGCGAGGGCCTCGGCGCGGTTCCAAGGGCGGCGCGAGCCGTCGGTCTCGGCCACGCGGTAGCCGCGGAACTGGGCGAGGATGTAGTCCGCCCGCCGCTCCCGGGACCACAAGACCGAACCCGGATCGTCCGCGGCCTTCCAGCGCAATTGCTCGAGGATGGCGCGGCCTTCCTCGCTGTCGACGGCGACGGGGGAGGTCGCCGGGGCGGCGGTGGTCTCCGAGGCGTTGGCTTCGTCTCCCGGGGCCGAGGCGGCGCGCAGGAAGGCGCGCAGGCTCCCGCCCTCGCCCGAGTTCGCCGCGCCGTCGGCGTCGTAGCGCGCGTATAGGGCGTTCAAGTCGGCTTCCATGCGCTCGTAGCGGCCGCTCAGGGCCGATAGGCGCTCGCGGTGCTCGGACTCGAGGCGCGCCGCGGCCAGGGGATCGCCCGGCGAGGCGGCCAGCAGGGCGCGGGCCCGCTCGTAGCGGCGCATCTCGTCGTCGAAATCGTTGCCGCCGCCGATCTCCGTGAAATTTCCGGTGCCCGTCGTATGCTCGGTCAGCTCGAGGAAGCGCCGGTAGGCGCCCTGGGCGTTGTGGACCTCGGCGTCGGCCGCGATGAGGTGGCGCGGCTCGACTTCCTCGCCGTTTTCCAGGCGGGTGATCAATTCGTTGCGGCGGTCGATGGCGGCGCCGAGGCCGACGCGCAGCCCGCGGCCCGTCTCGGCGAGCAGGGCACGCCGTTCGTGGGCGTTGACGACGCCCAGGGCGATCATCTCGAGGACGGCCAGGGCCAGGCCGCCCCGGAAGGTCAGCCCGTAACGCGCGCCGCCCGCGCCGGCCGCCGCCTCGGTGAGGAAGCTGCGGCGTACCAAGGCCCCGGACAGGCGGGGGGAGGCGTAGACCAGGCGCATCAGGCCCGCCGAAGTCGCCGAGACCGCGGCGACGTCGCGGGTGTTGCGCCAGAACATCGGGGAGAACCACTGCCCGCTGTGGAGGCGGTCGAGGGCGGTCACGCCCAGGAAGAGCGGCACCGCGCGCTGCAAAAAGCCGCGGAAGAAGAAGTTGGGCGCCGCCGGACGCGAGAAGGGCGAGGGGTTGTAGAAGCCGGGGCGGTGAAAGCGCCAGGCCTGGGCGAGGGTCGCCTCGCTGGTGTGCCAAGTGGCGATGCTGCGGCGGACGCCGGGCATCGCGTTGTAGAAGCCGTCGACCAACACGGTGCCCGCCCCGGAAGACGCCGCCATGGCGCCGAAAGGGATCAGGACGTTGTGCGTGAGGTTGTTCATCGTCAGCTGGGCGGCGGGGCCCGGCGTGCCGATCGTGCGGCGCTCGAAGTCGTTGAAGACCAGGCGCTCGTGGGCCCATTGGAAGGGCAGGGCCATGAAGTGCGACAGCCCGTAGGTCAGGCCCGAGGTGCGGACGTAGGTGAAGGCGCGCAGGCCGCCCTGCAGGAGCCGGGTGGGGACGCTTCGCGCCACATGGCCCTGCCTCGCCAGCCTCAAGCTGGCCTGATGCACGTCGCGCGCGAGGTCGGGCCGGGCGACGCCGTCCTCGAAGACGCGGGCGTGGTGGTCCTCGCCGCGCCTCATCAGGATCTGGACGCGGGGGACCTCGGCGTCGCCGACGCGGATCCCCTGGTGGCTGATGTCCAACGAGAGGGCGGGTTGGCTTTCGCGGAAGTGGACCAGGATGCGGTTGGGTTCGCCGGTGGCGGCGAAGAGATTGCCGAGCAGGCCGCGCTCGGTGCGGAACTCGACGCGAGGCTCGACGCCGGGCGGAAGTTGCCGGCGCAGCAATTCCCAGGCCTGTTGGGCGCTCGTCACCCGGGTCTCGGCGCCGCCCGCGTCGAGGTGGAAGCGGTTGAGGTCGAGGGTAGGCGCCTCCTGCACTTGAAGGGTGACGGGCAGCGCGGACTCGGGATTGTACCGCGCCACCGCGGCCCGCAGGGCCTCGGTCCGGTTGGGA
This sequence comes from Deltaproteobacteria bacterium, assembly GCA_020853015.1. GTDB lineage: Bacteria > UBA10199 > UBA10199 > DSSB01 > DSSB01 > DSSB01. Next base: position 9,995 of record JADYZQ010000251.1, on the reverse strand, counting down.
AAGGTGATGCCGTCGCGGTTGAGCTGGCGGATTTCTTGGTTGGCGCGCCACAGGCTGCCGTTGGCCCCGGCGATCAGGATGTCGTAAATTTGGGCGTCGCGGTAGACGGTCAATTGGCTGCCGCCCCCGGCGTGGAGCTCGAGGCGCAGCCGATCGTCGGCGACCTTGGGGTTGCGGATATTTTCGAGGACGGCGTAGCTGGTGGTGCGCCCCGCCCAGCGCAGCAGCTCCCAGGACATGGCCCGGCGGATACGCCAGTGGGGCCGCAGTTGGTGGACCTCATCCAAATTTTGGGGATTTTGCCAGCGGTGCGATCCGAAGAGGTGCCGCAGCAGGTCCCAGCCGTTGCGGTACTCGGTGACGTAGCCCTGCGGCGTGTCGACGCTGACGGTGCGCGGCAGGTCGACCGAGCGTTCGAGGGTCGGCGTTACTCCGGCGAAGGCGGGCAGCGCGGCCAGCGCGCCGCGCAGACGCGTTTCGTAGGCCTTGGGGTCGACCATGGCCTCCTCGAGGCGGGGCACCAGGGTTTCGAGCAAGTTCAGGTTGTTGTGGTTGAGCGGCTCGCGCGCGGAACGCCCGGCCTCGAATTCGGCCTCGCCGTTGGCCGAGAGGGTGGCGATGCGGACCTTTTCGGTGCCGCGCTCCTCGAAGATCTCGATCTGGTTCAGTTGCGGGCTGGAGATCAGCTCGCTCAAGCCGACCACGTTGGTGCGGCGAAAGGAGAAGACCCGCCCCTCGTGCACCACGAAGTGGTCGTACCAGGCCGACTGGGTCTCGGCGATGTATCGGCCGCGGAAGGCCCCGAGGGCGTGGCGTAGCCGGAGGAAGAGGTCCTCTCCCTTGAAAAGAGCCTGGGCCCTTTCGCTCAACTGCGTACGGAGAATGCCGTGGTAGGTGGACTCGGCGCCGCGGGTGGGCTCGGCGTGCGGGGTGGTCCCGAGTGTGCTGGTCAAGGTACCGTCGGGCAGATAGGTCAGTCGATGGATCTCGACGACCTCCGGCGCGGAGCCGGAGGCGCTGCGCCGCTCCTGCGTGATGCGCACGCGGATCTCGGCGCCGGGCGCCTCTTGCACGATATGGTAAATATTGTTTCGCGTTGGGATGCGCAGGTCGAAACCGCCGGAGGCGGTCGGGTTGCCCAGCTCGGCCAGGAAATTTGTCAGGCGTTGGTAATGATTGAGCGCGGGCGCGTCGCCGGCGATCAGGGCGCGCAGGCCGCCGACGTCGGCGGAGCGCGGCGGCAGGGAAGCGCGATCTTCCGGCGCACTGGGCGGCGGCGCTTCGGGCGCGCCGGGCTCGAGTGCGACGGGCGAATCTCCGTTGGAGACCAAGGTCAGGTGGGGAACCCGACGGCCTCCGTTACCCGGGGGTGTCATGTCAAAAAACCTCTCCTCGAAATCCAGGGATGCCTAACCCATTACAAGAGATTTATCGGGGAAATCCAGCGAAAGTTGCAGCGGGGAGGACGAATTTCTTTAATGCAGCGCGGCACTTACCGTCCTCGGACCCGGGTTGGAACTTCGTGGCGAAGGTTCGACGCGCGTTGCGATTCGGTGGTACGGATTCGGCCCAAAAAAATGACATACGAGTCTGTTTTATGACGCGCTCCGGCAGGATTCGCCCCTTTACAGGGCCCGCAAAACCGCGGTAGGCCTGCGCCGCAAAAATTTTAACAACTATTGAATTCGATTCGCGATAAACCGCTTAAGTAACCATTCGTAGACTTTTCGGCTTCTTATTTCGCCGCCCAAAAATGTTCCGGTTTTTGGGGATTGCCGAACCGCCTCGGGCGGCGCGGCTTCTCGCTCGGCTTTTTCGTTGAAAAGAACGGTGGTTGCCGATTGGAACAGGGCGCTATTTTTTCGAGGTAAAGGTTCCGCATGACTCCCCCTATTCGTTCCGTCCCAGGCTCGGGCGAACTTTCTGCTACGACAGTCACCGATTCGATTCCGCCTCCGCCGGAAGCGGCGCCGGAAACCGCGAGCCTTCCGCCCGAATCCGGTCCGCGTCTTCCAAGCTTGTTTCGCCCCCGCCCTCTCCTGCAATTGCGTCCCGAATTCCGCAACCCGATCCGCAGTCCGCGTCCCGTCGAGACCTTGGGGGACATTCGCGAGGCATTGATCGAGGACTTCGTCCGCGGGCAGCTGGGGCCCGGCGCTCAAATCGTCCAATTATTGGGGTCTTTTCCCGGCCATCTTCATCCCGAGCGGCCGGTCGCCGAATGGAACCCAGACCAGAAGCCCGACATCAACGTCGTCGGCGACTCCGAGAGCATTTTGCGCAACCTCCAGCCCTTGATGGGGTGGAGCGATCAGGTTCTCCAAGAGAACATCGAGCGCGCACGCCACGGCATGGTGTATTTCAACCTCGCGCTCGAGACCCGCGCGGGCCCGATTCCCCTGAAGATGGGAGTGCTCGACGCCTGGCACCTCGGCCTGCGGGGCGAGCCCGGATCCGGATCGGGGGAGGGCGGCGCCCGCCCGGCGACGCCGCGGGCCGCCGAGCCTTACTTCAGCCTGCGCGCCGCGCCGTTGCCCGATTCGCAGAGCTATATCTTTTTGGATCCGGACCCCGCGGTGCGCGAGCGCTTCGAAAGTTGGTCCGCCGAGAACAAAGCCCGCTTCCTCGAGCACGCCATCGACACGATGGCCTTCCGCTCCACCTTCCACGCGGAGGATCTGGCGCGGCGCTGGTTCAAAATGTCGTTTCGGGCCTACGAGACCTACCGTTCCCTCTTCGAATGGAGCAAGGGGCCCAAACAGGCCGCGCGTTATGCGGAATACATGCCGGAGATCCTGGCCCCCGGCCTGAGGCGCTACCTCGAGACCCACCGGGACCTGAAGGCCTTCCACCCCCATCTTCCCGGCGTCGATCTGCTTCCCGAGCAGATCACTCCCGACAACGTCATGCAGCTGCAGTTCGAGTGGTCGGAGGGCGCGCGCAACCCGCTGCTGCGCCTGGCCGCGAGGTTCCCCACTTTCCTTGACATGAATCTCCGCATGGGGCGGCAGACCTTCCGAAACATCGGCAGCAACGGCACCAGCCGCCCCGGCTACCATCGGGTCGATTGGTTCAACTACGGATTGCGAAAATTCGCCCGAGTATTCGGCGTCGGCGAGGTCGAGCCGCGGGTATACAGCCCCGGGGCCTCCCGATTGGGAAACGAGGCCGAGCGGGTCAACCACAGCTCGAGCCCTCTGCGCCAGATGGTCATTTTGGCCGGCTACGACGCCGGCGGCGAGGAGCGCCCCGAGGTCTTCCGTGAAATCGTCCGTTACGCGGAGGGCGAGATCGCCAAGGGCGCCATTCCGAATCCCTTGTTCCGCGGCATCGAGCCCTCCAAGTTCACCATTCCCGTGCGCGGCGTTCCATCCTTGGCCTTCCAGCTGATGAACGGCCTCATGTCCCCCAGCATCGAGCACATCGTGGTCGTCGGCACGCCGGACACGGAAGTGGTCTTCAACCGTTTTCTCGAATTTTACGCCGACGACATCGCCGCGCGCGGCAAGAGGTTCCGCTTCGTCCCGCAGGGAAAGACGATGACCGAGGGGTTGCGGGCCGGCCTCGAGGCCTCTCCCTTCCGCAACGAGCCGGTCGTCACCGGCTTCGGCGACAACCCGCTTATCGACATGGAGCGTATCGCCAACCACCCCGAACGGCGCCTGGTGGATTGGATCGTCGCCACCAACTCGCGGTCCCGCCTTCAGCACGACGGGGCCAAAAACTACCACGTCGACGGCCAGCACGAGGGGCTCAGCGACCCGGTTAAAGAAGGCAACGCCTACAGCTATCCCGGCGACTCCAGCCGCGTTCCTTGGGATCTGCTGCAGGCCATCTTCGATTCCCGCAAGTCCATGGCCGACGGCGGGCGCGGGAAAATGAGCATCATCATCGAGACGCTCCACGGCCGCATGGGCGCCAGGTATTTCGACTTCCTAGCTTCTCTAAGCCGCGCCATCCCGATCCGCGGCGTCCGGTATTTGCCTTACTTGGCCTATTTACCGATGCTCCTGCCCCCCACCGACAGCAACGTCTTTTTATGGGATTTCGCCCGGCGCTCCATCCGCCAGCAGGTGGACCGGATCTTTCTCCGCCGCCGGGTCCCGCCCGCGGCGATGGCCCAAGAATTGGCCGAACGCCTGCTGGAATCGCGCCTCAATTGGAAGTCCTCGCTGGCGCCCAATCACAGCGACCCGGGCGGCGTCCTCGACGTCGACGGCGTCCTGGATTTGGCCATCGCCAAGGGCGTCTTGGAGGGAACCGACCGTCCCGAGCGGGTCTATCCGCATTGGGACAAGCTGGCGCCCTTCGCCGAGGCGATCCGCGCCGACCGCGACCGCCTGCCCTCGCTGGAGGGGACCCCGCAGCGCGTGAACAGCCTTTACCAGCGGATTCGCGAGGCCTTGCTCGAGAAGGGACATTCCGACGAGTTGCTCCGTTCGAAGGGCTTCAATCCCGAGGTGCCGCCCATGCTGGAGGACGGCAGCATCAACCCGCGTTACCTCGAGACCGTCTTCCCGGGCGGCCAGTTCCAGTACTTCCGCCAGGCTTGGGAGGCCTATAACCGCCGCGGCGAGCACGTCTCGGGCCTCGAAACCGCCTTCCACGAACGCGTCGAGGCGACGCGGCCGGTCGATGCGTCGCTGCGGCAGGTCGATTTGATCGAACGCTTTATCTTTTCGCAGCTGAACGCCGATCCCGAGCGCAGCCGTTCACTGTTGATCGAATGGGATTCGGGAAGGCTTCGCGATTCCCTGCTGAGCGCCGGCCGCGCCCGGCGCGGCGCGGACAGCCCCTTCGTCGAGAATCTCCAGCGCTACCTCGAGGCGAGCACGAGCGGAAATCAAGACACCGCCCTGCGCCGGGTCCTCACCGGCTTCCATGCCGTCGACGTCCTGAGGCGCGGCAGCGCCAACCTGGCGCCCGAGGAATTCCGCTCGGTTTACCCGCAATTGGTCGAGGCCGTCCATGAGGCCCGCCGGGTCGTGCCCGCGGGCAGCTCGCGGCTGGCCGGGTACTTCGACCACGCGCAGACCACCGCCGACCGCGAGTTCGTCCGCAAGGTCGGGGAGAGCCCGCCGCCTTACCGAAGCCGCGGCCTCTTGGGACGCTTTTTGCCGAACACCAACGCCCGCTCCGCCGTGGAGCGCGCGCGCGCGCCGCGCGGGCCTTCGGCCTCCGCGACCGCGACTCCGGTTCCGGAGAGCGGGCCGATCGAGGTCCACGCCGGCGAGGCGAACAGCGGCGTGCGGACCGTGGGCTCCGTCTCCGGCGAGGTCCTTCGCGTCGATTCCCCGGCCTTCCTGCAGAGCGACCTGGCGCAATTCGCGCGACGCCTTGGCATCATGCCTTCCCGCATTCCGCACCTGGTCGCCGCGGCCTCCGGCGCCGAAAGTCGCGCCGAGCTGGGCCGCATCGTCAGCGAGCGCATGACCGTCGAGCGCCTGCGCGAGTGGGTGCAGAGCCCGCAGGGCGAGCGTTTCATGAGCGAGCGCGGCGAGGCCTTCCGCGACACTTTCCATAACAGGCTCCGCGAGGGCGGTCCCGGCCTCGCCGTTGGCCTGATCAGCCTTTTGGGGGCCGAGCAGTTGGCCGACATCGTCGGCCTCGACGCTCGCAACCACCCGCACGAGCGCTTTATGTTCGTCGTGGGCTTGAGCCACTTGACCGGGGTGGGCGCCGGCGCGATCAACGAGGTCTTTCTCAACCGTTCGCTCGGCCAGGCCTTCGGCTTTGTCGAGACCCGCGCCGTGGCGGCGGGCGGCGGGGCCGCGGTCCAATTCACCTACGAGGCGCGCGGTAGCCTGGGGCGGGCGCTGTTCGATTCGCTGACCCGCAATTACGGCCTGCGCGGCGGCGTCACCCGCATGGCCTTCAACGGCGCCCGCGGCCTGGTCGCCATGCCCTTCCGCGCGGCCTGGGGCATGGGCCCCGGCCTGATGGCCTCGGCCATCGTCGACCGGACGATCGGCAGCCAATTCGCCGAAGGTTCGACGGCGCGCCACGCGATCCGTTTCGGATCTTTTTTCCTCCCCGACCTCTATCGTATCGCTCGGGGAAACCAGGCGGCCTTGTTCTTCGAGACCCGCCCGATGCGTTGGGCCGGCCGCGCCTTCGCCGCCGGTTTCATCGCCGATATGGCCTTTTCGGGCGTCAACCGCTGGCAGCACGGCTCCTCCGGCGCCGCCACGATGAGCATGGTCTACCAGCGCGCCAACGAGCTGCACGACCGCGACGAGGGGCTGTTACGCGGCGTCGTCGACGGGGCCTTCGAGATGATCGCGCCTCAGGTGTCCGCTTGGTGGGACTCCGTCGAGCTGGACGGCATCGGTTTTCGGCCGAACCGCTATCAGAACGCGGCCCGCGAGGAATTGCGCGCCTTTTCGGTCGACACCACGCGCCGCGCCGACGAGACGCTGCGCCGCCACGCCTTCTTCGGCTCCGGCGGCGCGAGCCTCGATCCGGATTTCTACACGCGGGTCGATTGGAGTTTCCTGCGCGGCGAGAGCCGCCTGGAAGACATCCGCCTCCCCGGCGGCCGGGAAATCCCGGTGCGCGACATCCTCGACCAGCTCCAGGACCCGACGGTGGCCCGCCGCTTTACCGGCGACCATCCCGAGGACCAGGTCGCCTACATCCAACGCCAATTCCGCGGCTACCGCCTGAGCCGAGCCGAGGTCGAGCAGGCCTTGGACCGTATCTCGCTCCACGCCCTGCGCAACGACTTGGCCTCCATGAGCCAGTTCGACCTGCCCGAGAACGCCGCGATGCGCGGCCTCTTCGACGAGCGCGGTGCGCTGCGGCCGGGACAGGAAGGGGCGCTTCTGCGGCATCTCTTCCCCGAGCATGCGCCCGCCGAGGCGGACATCCTCGCGCAGCGGCGGGTGAGCCTGGCGCTGAGAATTCTTCAGGCCCGAGGCAGCGGGGACGCCGCGGCGGCGGAACCCTACCTGGCGGTCGCCCGGCGCATCGGACTGGTGGATTCCGCGGGCGAGATCGTCGACCCGGTCATCCGCGCCCGCGCCGAGACCGAGCTGGCCTCGGCCCGCGAGCACCTGTTGGGCATGGGCGTCGGGGGCGGCGGGACGGGCGCCGGCGTAAACCCCCGCCATGCGCTCGCCATGCGCCTGGGCGGGGTCTCGTTCGGCGCGTCCGCTCCGCGATTGACAGGCCACGGTTAAGCCGGGTAGAGCTCGGAATTCAGAAGTAATTCCGAAGCTTATGGCGGAAAAATACTATCTCAAAACCTACGGCTGCCAGATGAACGAATTGGACGGCTCCCAGATGGGGCGTCTGCTCGCGCGGCAGGGTTACGCGCCGACGGACGATCCGGAAGAAGCCTCGGTGATCCTCATCAACACCTGCAGCATCCGTGAGAAGGCCAGCCAGAAGGTCTACAGCGACGTCGGCCGCTTTCGTTCCCTCAAGCTGAAAAATCCCGATCTCGTCCTGGGCGTGACGGGCTGCCAGGCCCAGGCCGAAGGCGTCCGCCTGCAAAAGCGCTTTCCCTACCTCGACCTCGTCTTGGGTCCCGACCACACCGGGCGCCTGCCCGAACTGGTCGAGCGGGTGCGGCGAGAGGGCGGCCAGCACCTCGCCGCGGTCAAGCTCGAGAAGCGCGAGGAGTACCGGTTTCTCAACCTGCTCCCCGACGAGGAGGAGGACGCCCACAAGGCCTTCGTCACCATCATGAAGGGCTGCGACAATTTCTGCTCTTTCTGCATCGTGCCCTTCGTGCGCGGCCGCGAGGTCTGCCGCGACGCCGACGAGATCGTCGCCGAGGTCCGCGAGCTCTCCGAGCGCGGCACCCAAGAGGTCACCTTGCTCGGGCAGAACGTCAATTCCTACGGCGTGGGCCGCCACGCCCGCGACCCCAACGCGCTGTCCTTCCCGCGACTGCTGCGCCGCCTCGCCGAAGAGACCGGCATCCGGCGGATCCGCTTCACCACCTCGCACCCCAAGGACCTCTCCGACGAGTTGATCGAGGAGTTCCGCGTCAACGCGAAGCTGGCCTCGCACTTCCACCTCCCGGTGCAGTCCGGCTCCAATGCGGTCCTCGAGCGCATGTACCGCGGCTACACCCGCGACGAATACGCCGCCAAGGCGCGGCGCCTGCGCGAGGCAAGGCCCGACATCGCGCTGGGCACCGACCTCATCGTCGGATTCTGCGGCGAGACGGAAGAGGAGTTCCAGGCCAGCATGGACTTGCTGGAAGAGCTGCGCTACGATTCGGTCTACTCCTTCGTCTATTCGGAGCGGCCCAAGACCACGGCGGGGCTCTACTTCAAAGACGACGTCCCCGAGGCGGTGAAGCACGAGCGCCTGCAGCGCCTTCAGGCCTTGCAAAACCGCATCGGCTGGGAGAAGAATCGTTCTTACGAAGGCAAGGATCTCGAGGTCCTGGTCGAAGGCCCCTCGCGCAGCGGCGACACCTACGCGGGGCGCAGCTCGCAGAACCACGTCGTCCATTTCGAGGGGACGGACGCCGACGTCGGCAAAATCGTGAAGGTGAGGGTGACCCACGCCGGGCCCAATTCCTTGATCGGAGCCAAACATGACTGAGGACAACGCGCCGCTGATCCGGATGAAGGTGACGGGGCTGACCATCGACCCCTTCACCAACATGCCGATCATCATCCTGAAGGACTTCGAGGAGAAGATGGCGCTGCCCATCTGGATCGGCTTGATCGAGGCCTCGGCGATCGCGACCGAGCTCGAAAAGATCCAGCTGGCCCGGCCCATGACCCACGACCTGCTGCGCAACATCCTGGGCGAGCTGGACGTCAAGGTCTCGAAGGTCGAGGTCAACGACCTGGCCGACAACACCTTTTACGCCAAGATCTTCCTTAAGAAGGACGACGAAGAGATCGTCATGGACTCGCGGCCCAGCGACGCCATAGCCTTGGCCCTGCGCACCTCCTCGCCGATCTTCGTCGACCGCCGCGTGATGGAGAAGTCCCGGCGCATCGACCTTTCCAAGACCTTGGACGAGGACAAGGCCAAGCAGCAGAAATGGACCGAGATCCTCGAGAACCTCTCGCCCGAGGATTTCGGCAAGTACAAGATGTAGGTCCCATGAAGAAATTTTTCAAAAATTGGGGGCCGGTGCTGGCCTACTTCGGGTTGATCTTCTTCGTCTCCTCGCGCTCGGTCCAGGTGGGCGCCGGCGTCGACAAGTTGCTGCACGTCCTCGAGTACGCGGCGATGGGCTTTCTGACCGCTCGCGGGATCATGCTCACCTGGGACCTGCCGCGGGTCTGGGGCGTGGCCTCTGGCGCGGGTTTGGCGGCTCTGCTGGGAGCGATCGACGAGTTTCACCAGTATTTCGTCCCCGGGCGCGACGCCTCGCTTTACGACGGCCTGGCCGACCTGGTCGGCGCGATCCTGGGGGCTTTGCTCTTCGTTTATCTGGGCGTCCTGCTTTACCAGAGCCACAAGCTCTACCCGGACGCCCATGACAAGTGCTGCTGAGGCATGATCCACCCTTACCAAGACAAATGGCCGGCGCTCGGAGAAGGCGTCTTCCTCGCGGAGGGTAGCCACGTCATCGGCGACGTGACGGTGGGCGAGGGGGCCTCGATCTGGTTCAACACCGTGGTCCGCGGCGACGTCTTTCCCATCCGCATCGGCCGCAAGACCAACATCCAGGACAACTGCACGATCCACGTCACCGGCGGCGTCCACGCCGCGACGATCGGGGACGAGGTGACGGTCGGGCACCGGGTGATCCTGCACGGCTGCACGGTGCGGCGCCGAGCCCTGATCGGGATGGGCTCGGTGCTCTTGGACGGGGCGGAGGTGGGGGAGGAAAGCCTGATCGGTGCCGGGTCGCTGGTCACGCCGGGCACGCTCATTCCGCCGCGGGTTTTGGCCCTGGGTTCGCCCTGCAAGGTGATCCGGCCGCTGCGCGAGGAGGAGATCACGGGATTGGCCCTGTCGGCCGAGCATTATTTTGACTTGGCGCAGCAATATCTTCTGGGCCGGAAGTAAGGCCG
>JADYZQ010000250.1 GCA_020853015.1 Deltaproteobacteria bacterium | reverse complement strand
TGCCGTTGGCGTCGTGGTTCTGCTCGATGGCGGCGGCCGCGGTGCGGCTGACGCCGATCCCGTAGCAGCCCATCGTCATGACGCGCTCTTGGCCCTTCTCGTCCAAAAACTTGGCGTTCATCGAGGCAGAATACTTGGTGCCGAGGAAGAAGACCTGCCCCACCTCGATGCCGCGGTGCTCCTCGTAGACCCCCTCGCCGCACTTCGGACAGGCGTCTCCCGCGATCGCGCGCCGCAGGTCGAAAAAGCCCTTCGCCTCGAAGTCGCCCAAGTTGACGCCCGTCAGGTGGAAGTCGCGCTCGTTGGCCCCGGTGACGAAGTCTTTCATCTCGGCCACGGCCAAGTCGACATAGAGCGGGGCCTTCAGGCCCACCGGCCCGGTGAATCCCACCGCGCTCTTCAGGACCCCCTCGATCGTCGCCGCCGAGGCCATCTCGAGCTTGCGCACGCCGGCGACCTGCTCGAGCTTCGCTCCGATAAGCTCGTGGTCGCCGCGGACGAGGGCCGCAATGGGCCCCTGCTCGCTCTCGTAAACCAGGATCTTCGCCAAGTCCTGAGGGCGGACGCCCAGGCATTGCGAGACCTCCTCGACGCTGGTCTTGCCGGGCGTCGCGACCTTCTGGAACTTTCCGGAGACCTTCTCGACCTTGGCCGGATCGACCGCGCCGCGCACCGCCGCCTTCTCGACATTGGCCGCGTAGTCGCAGCGCGTGCAGGTCAGCACCGGGTCTTCGCCGCTCTTGGCGAGCACTTGAAACTCGTGGCTCAGGCTGCCGCCGATCGCGCCGGTCATGGCCTCGACGGGCCGAAAGACCAGGCCGCAGCGCGCGAAGATGCGCTTATAGGCCTCGTACATGACCCAGTAGGTCTGCTTGGCATCCTCTTCGTCGGCGTGGAAGGAATAGCCGTCCTTCATGACGAACTCGCGCCCGCGCATCAGGCCGAAGCGCGGCCGGATCTCGTCGCGGAACTTGGTCTGGATCTGGAAAAGGTTGAGCGGCAGCTGCCGGTAGGAGCTAACGTTCTGCCGGATCAGGTCGGTGATCGCCTCTTCATGGGTCGGACCGATGCAGAAGTCGCGGTCGTGCCGGTCCTTGAAGCGCAGCAACTCCTTCCCGTAGTAATCCCAGCGCCCGGTCTCTTTCCAGAGCTCGGCCGGCATGACGACGGGCAGCAGGACCTCCTGGGCGCCGTCGCGCTCCATCTCTTCGCGAATGATCTTCTCGATCTTCTCCAGGACCCGCAGGGCCAGGGCCAGGAAGGAATAGACGCCCGCGGCGGTCTTGCGGATCATGCCCGCGCGGAGCATCAATTGGTGGCTGACGACCTCGGCGTCGGCCGGGGCCTCGCGGAGGGTGGGGATTAAGAGTTGGGATTGTTTCATAGAATTATGGGACGCCCTTCGCCTCATGGCGAGGCGCTAGGCCGCCGGGGGCTCCACCCAGCGGTTGTGCCTTTTAATCAATTCGATCAGCTTCTCGTCGGCGACCTCGGAGGGGATGTTTTTCTCGACGCAGTCCTTCCCGACGTAGAGGTGGATGCGGCCCGGACCGCCGCCGACGTAGCCGAAGTCGGCGTCGGCCATCTCGCCGGGGCCGTTGACGATGCAGCCCATGATCGCGATCTTGACCCCCTTGAGGTGCTGGGTCTTCGCTTTGATGCGCTGGGTGGTCTCTTGCAGGTCGAAGAGCGTGCGCCCGCAGGAGGGGCAGGCGATGAACTCGGCCTTGCTGATGCGCAGGCGGCTCGCCTGCAGGACGTTGAAGGCCAGGCGCGTCGCCTCGCCGGGCGCCGTCCCGCCGATCTCGATCGAGTCGCCGATGCCGTCCATCAAAAGCGAGCCTAGGGCGGAGGCGGCCTCGAGGGTGAGATCGTCGAAGATTTTGGCGTCGACCGCGAGGTGGATAGGGTGCCGGATCTCTTCCTTGGCCAGGAGGGCCGCCAAGCGCCGGTAGTCGTAGATCGGCTGCCGCGAGTCGAGGCTGAGCGCGAGCGGCGCGCACGCCTTGAGGACGGGCAAGCGGTCGACCAGGGCCGCGACCGAATCGAAGCGCAGTTCGAGGAGCTTTTGGTTCTTCTGCGCGAGGCGGGCCAGCTCTTTGAGCTGTTCGGAGGCGACGCCCGGGGAGACCTTCAGGCGGGCCGCGTCCCAGACCACCAGGGCCTCGCGGGCCGCTGCCGGTTCCGAGACGACGAGGCCGAGTTGCGTCGCCGACAGCAGCTCGGCGGCTCGGTCGCGAAGCGCGTCGAGGGCCTCGGTGCCGGCGCCCGCCGGCGCCTCGAGAAAGAGCAAATCCATGACGGGCTCTTCGCCCTTCCGAGACCCGGCCCAGGATTCCAGCGCCGAAAAATCCGCCGCCGTCGCGGTCGGCGCCGGGTAGGTCGCGACCACGCCGTACATGGCCGCCGCGCCGACCTTGCGCTCGCCGGCCAAAATCGCCTGGCTCTCGCGGCGCTGCCGGTGCATGGGATCCCAGGAGATCTCGAGGCCCTCGGCCGGCGCCGCCTCGGCTTGGCCAAGCCGGTCGTTGAATTTCTTCACCAGCTGCTGGGCGACGGGGATCTCGTGGATGGAGTCCTCGGTCAGGCTCACGCGCACCGTGTCGCCGATGCCGTCTTCGAGCAGCGAGCCGATCCCGATCGCCGACTTGATGCGCCCGTCCTCGCCCTCCCCCGCCTCGGTGACGCCCAAGTGGAAGGGATAGTCCATGCCCAGCTCGGCCATGCGTTGGGCAAGCAGGCGGTAGGCCTCGATCATGATAAAGGGCGAGCTGGCCTTCATGGAGATGATGAGATCGCGATAGCTTTCGGCCTCGCAGAGTCGGACGAATTCGAGGGCGGACTCGACCATGCCCAGCGGGGTGTCGCCGTAGCGGTTCATGATGCGGTCGCTGAGCGATCCGTGGTTGGTGCCGATGCGCATCGCGACGCCGTTCTGCCGGCACTTGCGGACCAATGGGATGAATTTTTCGGCCATGCGGGCGAGCTCGGACTCGTACTCGGCGTCGGTGTATTCCTTGACGGCGAAGAGCTTGCGATCGGCGTAGTTGCCCGGGTTGATGCGCACCTTCTCGACGTGGTCGGCGGCGATCATCGCGGCCTGCGGCGTGAAGTGGATGTCGGCCACCAGCGGGGCCTTCACGCCCGCGGCGCGGAGCTGCTGGCGGATGTCCTTCAGATTTTCGGCGTGGTGGATGGTCGGCGCGGTGATGCGGACGATCTCGCAACCGGCCTCGGCCAATTGCTTCGCCTCGCGGACGACGGCGGCGGTGTCCATGGTGTCGGAGATCGTCATCGACTGGACGCGGATGGGATTGGCGCCGCCGATCCCGACATCGCCCACCTTGACCTCGCGGGTCTTGCGCCTTCGGTAGGAAAAGAGCGAAGCGGTGTACAAAGCCATGGAGGCCTTATTTCATGCCGAAAAAAAGGGGTCAAGCCCGGAAGCTTGACCCCTCGTACCCCCAAATGACGGATTTTACTGGCTTAGGCCGACTTGCCGCCGCCGAAGAGGAACTCAATGCCCTCTTGTCCGAGAAATCCATAGGTACGCTCGCCGCGCACCACGCCCGTCGCCTGCAGCGAAGCGACGGGGGTGTGAACCTTCGGCTGGGTCTTGGGCTTGGGACCGGCCGCGCGGGAGGGCGAGCTGCCGGCGCGATCCACGTCGGCCGCGTAACGCAGCACCGGCGCCGTGGGGCGATGACGCTGAGTGAATTTAGGCTGATGCGCCGCCAGCAAGGTGTTGGCGCCGTCGGTGCCCACGGTGCGGATGCCGTGTCCCATCTTGATCCCTTGGCCATTGGTGGCCAGGGGCGGGGCGTCGCTCAAGCGCAGGCCGTAAGGGCCTTCGGTGTAACCGCGGGTCACGCCTTTGAGCCCTTGGGAGGCCTTGTAACCCTTTCCATTGTCGGTGACGGCTTTCGCGGGCGCCGGCTTCTTGCCCGCGTCTTTCTTAGGAGCGGCGGGTTTGGCGGCCGAAGGATCGTTGAGTAAACCGATGTCGATGAGGAGTTGCTCCGCCTCGGAGCGCGGTGCTTGTTTGGCGGTGGCTGATTTAGGACCAGTCATTGTGTTTTCCCTTTCTACACAATAACCCCTTTACATCTCGTCCTGGAGTCAGACGCCATGCACCCTTCAATGAGTAGGATTAGCAATGCTCATGCCAAAACCCGCAAAGCAGGGCTTCCCGAAATAGGGCTTCATTAAATAATTTATTTATTACAATGAGTTAAGGAAGAAGAAGATTTGTCCAGAATTTCGCTTAAATTGACGCGGCGCATCCCGAGGAGGAGGAATTTTGGGGTAGGCCCCCCTCATTTTTCAGGCGGGCGGCGGCGCGAACCCCTCAAAAGACGCGGGTTTGCGGGGCCGGGAGCTCCTTTTCCAGCGAATTAGGCGGCGAAGGCCAGCTGGAGCTGGTTCATCTCGGCGCTGCGTTGGATGGTATGGCGGATGGCACGCCACTCGAGGGCCCCTTCCAGGGCGCGGAACTTGCGGCGGGCGGCCATGTCGAGGCGGCGGGCCAGGGCGCCCAGCTTGCGGAGCGAAGCCTGGGCCTGCTCGTATTGGCCCTGGGCCTTGCGGCAAAGCTCCTGGCGCTGGGCCAGCTCGATCGACTGGCTGCGGGCCAGGATGGCGGAGCGGCGGGCTTGGAGGAGGCAGTCCTTCAGGAGGGCCAGCTCGGCATCGAAGGCGGCCTGTTGGCCGGCGGTCTCCACCGAGGCGGCGCTGACGCCCTCGAGGGTGCCGATGGGCAGGGTGGGCAGGGTCTCGGGGTTGACGGCTTCGACCGAACCGCGGTTCCACAGCTTGGCAACGGACTGGATGTTCGAGAATTTTTGGCTGAGGGGGGAATTCTTCGGGTTGCTGGAAAGCTGGGTGCCCATGGGCATACCTCTTTCATCAGCATGCCCCCGGCATACGCTGTGACGTGTGCAAGCTTATATAAAGCAAACCCAATGCCATCCCACCGCAAGAGTCCCGCGGAAAGACATCAAGCACTTAACCGCATGAAAATAAATAATATTTTTAAAACAACCGAAATGGCTGAATTCGAATCACAAGGAAGACGGAGCAAAAATTTGGGGATGGAGGCCTCAGGACGGGGCCTTGCGGAGGGCTCAGCTCCCCACTAGGCGGCGAAGCCGGGCGAGACCCTCGGCATGGGGGTCTTGTTGGACCAGCAGTTCGAACTGGCGACGGGCCTCGGAGAGGTTGCCTAAGCGGCATTGGGCCAAAATCAGATTGCGGCGGTATCGGGAATCTCCGGCGTGCAGAGCCAGGGCCTGGGCGTAGCGGGTCGCGGCCTCGCGGTAGCGGCCGGCGTCGTACTCCATGTTGCCCAGCTCGTAGTGGGCCTCGGCGAAGCGAGGGTCGGCCCGAAGCGCGGCCTCGAAGTCCGTCCGCGCCGACGCGCCGTCTTGGCGGGCGTCCCGGCGCCAGAGTCCCCGGTTGAACAGGATGTGGGGGTTGGCCGGGTCCATCCACAGGGCCCGCTGGAAGAGCCCCTGCGCGCCCGCTCCCGAGACGTTCCACTGGTCGAGGGCGCGGTGGTTCCAGTGCCAGGCGAGGAACTCGCGATCGCTGAGCCGCACCGTCCGGCGGTGCCGGGCGTCGAAGGCCCCGTAAACCGGGTCGAGCAGCAACGTTCGGCCTCCGACGCGAATGCCGGCGGCGATATGCTGCACGCGATCGCCGCGGCTGTCCTCGCCCACCCACACCGGGAAGGCTTCGAAGCCCGCGCGCCGCAGAAGCGTCATCAAGACCTTGGTGAACTCGGTGCAATCCCCGCCCAGGTTGGCGAGGGTCTCGTCGAAATTTCTTTCGGGGAGGTTGTGACGCACCGAGAGGTTCAGTCCCCGCGCGTCCGTGACCCAATCGAAGATGTGCCGGGCCAGATCCACGTTGATTCCGCTGGGGAGGGCGTTGGCCGAGCGCCAGGCGGCGAGGTCCCGGTCGAAGGCCTGCAGGGCCGCCTGCGTCGCGGCGCCCGCGCCCGGCTCCCAGGGCAGCGCCTCGCCGGCGAAGCGCCGGTAGGCGGAGGCGAGTCCGGAAACGGCGGTAATTCTTTGGAAGAGCTCCGCGCTGCCCAGGCTGCGATCGGAGGCGCCTTGGGAGGCGCCGCCCTGGGCGCGCGAATAGTCGACGGAGGCGAAGCCCTGATCCAAATCGCGCCGCGTCTGGCCGGCGGCAAGCAAATCCTGAAAGAGGCCCTCCAAGGCGGGTTCGCTCGAGAATCGGACGGTGTAAGGGGGTGGAGTCAAGGCCCTTCCCTTTTCTCGTTATTCCAACAGCTTGTGAATTTAATAAATCGAAATCGCCCCGAGCTTGGGGGCTTATCGAAGCGGAGGCTCCTTAGTTGCGCGAAAAGGGGTCCGAGAAAGGAGGCTGATCAATCCGAGCCTGTCCCGCGGAGCCGGGTCTCCGGGCTCTCCGGCGCGCTGCGGAGGGATTCCATCGCGGCCAGGATACCCTCTTCCAGCCAGGCGTATTCGCCCTTCAGGAAGCTCGCCGCGAGTCGGTAGGCCCGCGCGTCGTCGCGGTCGAAGAGCTCGGCGAAACGGCGGCGGATCTCCCTGCGCTCATAGCGGCAGAACAGGTCGGCCAGCTCGATCGCGTTGGCGCAGTCGCTCCGTTCTTTGGCCAGCGAGAGCGCCCGGCTGCAGACCACCGACATCGCGAAAAGCGAGACGCCCACGTCCACCAGGCGGGCGAGCAGAAGTTGCCGGCGCTCCAGCCTCAATTGGTAGCGCGCCATGGCGTGAAAAATGCCGCGGGCCAGGCGGTGCGCGCAGCGCTCGATGAAGCGGCCGTGCCGGGCCAGCGGTCCCATCGCGCCGTGCCTGAACCAAGCCCCGGCGGTGAGCCACTGCCGCGGATACCACCAGGCGTAGAAGCCCGCCATCTTAAGCAGGCCGCGGCATTTCTTCACCGCGCCCGCCTTGGGAGCGAAGACTTCTTGCCCCAGGTGCATGTGCGGGTCGAGGGCCTCGCGGGCGATGAACAGGCGCATGATCTCGGAAGAGCCCTCGATGATCGTATTGATGCGGGCGTCGCGCATGATGCGTTCGACCGGGAAGGGCTTCTCGCCGCGGGCGCGCAGCGAGTCGGCGGTTTCGTAGCCGCGACCGCCGCGGATCTGCAGGGTCTCGTCGATGATGCGCCAACCCCGCTCCGAGCAAAAGAGCTTGGCCATCGCCGCCTCGAGGCGGATGTCGCGACCGCCCAGGTCGACCAGAGCCGAGGCGTACCAGGTCATCGCCTCCATCGCGAAGGCGCTGGCGCTCATCCAGGCCAGCTTGGCCGCGACCGCCTCGTGCTTGCCGATCGGCGCGCCCCACTGCACCCGCTCGTTGGCCCAGTCGCGGGCGATGTTCAGGCACTGCTTGGCCCCGCCGGTGCTGGCGGCCGGGAGCGTGAGTCGCCCGGTGTTGAGCGTGACCAGGGCCAGTTTCAGGCCCCGGCCCAGGCCGAGCAGGATGTTTTCTTTCGGGACCTTCACGTCGCGGAAGCGAAGCAGGCCGTTCTGGATGCCTTTCAGCCCCATGAAGTCGCAGCGGTGCACGACCTCGAAGCCGGGCGCGCTTGTCTCGACGATGAAAGCGGTGATGTCCTTGGGGCCGGTCTTGGCCATCACGACGAGGATATCGGCGACCGGGCCGTTGGTGCACCAGAGCTTCTCCCCGTTGATCAAATAGAAGTCGCCGCCGTCCACCGGGGTGGCGGTGGTCTTCATCTGCGCGGGGTCGGAGCCGACGGAGGGTTCGGTGAGGGCGAAGGCGCTGATCGCCCCCTCGCGAAAGCGCGGCAGGAATTTACGCTTCTGTTCCTCCGTCCCGAAGAGCTTGAGGGGCTGGGGGACGCCGATGCTCTGGTGCGCGGAGAGCCAGACCGCGGTGTTGCTGCAATAGCTCGCGACGGCCAGGATCGCGCGGTTGTAGTTGATCTGGGAGAGTCCGAGCCCGCCGTAGGCCTGCGGGATTTTCATCGCGAAGGCGCCCAATTTCACCAGGCCGTCGACGACCTCGGCGGGCATCGCGCCGGTGCGGTCGATCTCGTCCGGGTCTACCTTGGCCTTGAGGAAGGCGGTGAGCTCGGCGACATAGCGGTCGCCGAGCTCGCGGTCGGCGGGGTCCTGCTCGGGGAAGGGCAGCACCCAGTCGGGGTGGAAGCGCCCCATGAATAGCTCGCCGACGAAGCTGGGGTTCTCCCAGGCCGACTCGCGGGCCGACTCGGCGACTTCCATCGCCTCCTTCTTCCCTTGGCTTTCTCGTTCATCGGGGAGAGCGGACATGGAGTACCTCCCTGCGTTGAGATTTTGAAACGGTGCGGCTTAGCGAATTTTCTGGCCGAGGGCCTCGGAGAGCCGCTCGACCACCTGTCCATTGATGGCGCTGACCATGATAAAATCTACCATGACCGGATCGCGACGGCCACGGTCTTCGAGGATCTCGATCTCGTAACGCAGGTCGCCGTTGCGGGGGTAGTCGGTGAACTTGTAGTGCAGCTTCTTGCTCGCCGCGAGCCGCTGCACGTCGGGCAAGGCCTTGACCTGGGCCAGGGCCTGGGCCTCGCTCACCAGGGGCTTGGGCCGAGGCCGAGAGGCGGAGGGCATGTAAGGCAGGGCGCTGTCCTTGCTTAGCTTCACTTCCTTGATCGTCCCCTTCCCCACCTTGCGGTTGCGGTAGGAGAAATCCATCCACCACAACGCCCTTTCCTTGGTGTCGAAGAGCATGCCGACGATGTATTTGCCGGGAGGCAGTCCCGCGTAATGGTCGCTTTGATCGATGCCATCGCCGGGGATCTTGACCATGAGCTGTTGGATGAAACGCTGCAGCTCCTCCGCCTGCTTGCGGCTGGAAAAACTCCCCTTCAGGACAAGGTAGAGGGTCTCGTTTTGCGGGATGGGGATCTCGGTCACCCAATGCGGGAGGCCGCCGCTGGGCTTCTTGCCGGCGGCGTTGAGGCCGGGGGCCGAGAGGACCACGATGGCCAGAAAACCGATCAGCTTGGCGGCGAGGGCATGGCGTTTCATAGGTCTAGCCGAAAATAGATGCCTCGCGCAAAAAAGGCAACCGCGAGAAATCGGCGAAAGAGTCGATCAAATAATCGGGCCGATAGGCCTCCAGCTCCGCGCGCGGCCTAAAGCCGTAGCTGACCGCGCAGGTGGCCAAGCCGGCGGCGCGGCCGCACTCGATGTCGACATGGGAATCCCCCACCATGACCCCCGGGGCGAGGGCGCCTAAGTCGCGGAAGATCGGAGAAAAAACTTCGGGATCGGGCTTTTGGATGGGCAGGGTGTCGCCGCCGATCAGCCAGCGGAAATGGGAGCGGACGCCCAGACCTTCGAGGATCTTTTGGGAAAACAACTCGGGCTTATTTGTCACCACCGCCTTGGGCAGGTGCGCGAACTCTTCCAAGAACTCCAGGACTCCGGAATAGAGCCGCGTTTGGTCGAGGAGGTGCTCGTGGTAATAATTCCAAAAGGTGAGAAAGACGCGGCCCAAGGCCTCGTCGCTGGGATTGCCCAAGGCGTCGCGCACCAGGGTCTTGGCGCCGTGGCCCACCAGCTCCTCGATCTTCTTGTCGGGAAGCGTCGCGAAGCCTTCCCGCTCCAGCGCGTAGTTGAGACTGTCGGCGATGTCCTTTTTGGAATCGATCAGGGTGCCGTCGAGGTCGAAGATGAGGACGGGAGACATAGGCCCCGGGCTATACGCGAGGCGTCGGTGGAAAGCAACCGCGGGGGAGAACCTTGTAGCTATATCCCCTATAGAGTTCAGTGGCTTTTTCCTTTTGCCACGTCCGCCCCCGGCGCGAGGGGGATATGCCTTGCGCGACACGGTCGGGCCCCTCAGGCCGGGGCCCGCCCTCTGCAGAAAGATCGAAATTATATAGGCCTTAAGGTGTTCGATCTTTCTGAGGGTCGCGCAAGGCATATCCCCCTCGCGCCGTGGGCTCTTGCAGTTAGGGAGAGGCGGTACGATACGCCCCTACAGGGACTTCTCCAACAGGGGAATCGGGATCGCGCCGCAGCGGAGGACGGCATCGTGAAATTTTCGCAGCGAAAATTTCGCACCCCACCGCTCCTTCAGCTTCTCGCGCAGCTCCTTGAGCCGCAGCATCCCCGTCAGGTAGCTCTGCGGCACCGTCGGCCGCATCGTGTACCAGTTGACGTCGGCGCGGGCGGAGACGGGGCTCATCTTCAGCTCGCGCGCCATGAAGCGCACCGCCTCCGCGTCGCTCATCGCCCGCGTGTGCAGGTTGACGTCGACGATCACCC
>JADYZQ010000249.1 GCA_020853015.1 Deltaproteobacteria bacterium | reverse complement strand
TTTTATTAAATTTGCGGACTTAGGGGCCGACCGAATGGAGGTGGCGGACGTCCCGGCCCTGCACCATGAAGATGACCATCTCGGCGACGTTGGTCGCGTGGTCGGCGATGCGCTCGAGGTAGCGGCTGACGAACATGAGGCGGCAGGCCCGCTTGATGTTGGCCTTGTCGCGGGCCATGTAGTCGACCAGCTCCTCGAAGACCTTGTGGTTGACCTCGTCGATCTGGTCGTCGGCGCCCAGCACCGCCTCGGCCATGGCGACGTCCTCCTTGACGAAGGCGTCCAGGGCCTTGCGCAGCATCTCCTGCACGTCGGCGGCCATCTTCGGCAGGTCGATATAGGGCTTGAGCGGCGCCTCCTGGTTGAGCTCGATGGCGCGCTCGGCGATGTTGACGGCCAAGTCGCCGACACGCTCGAGGTCGGCGACGATCTTGAGCCCCAAGGTGATGAAGCGCAGGTCCACCGCGGTGGGCTGGCGCAGGGCCAACAGCTTGAGGCAGAGCTCGTCGATCTCCATCTCGAGGCGGTTGACGCGGTGGTCGCCGTGGATGACCTTTTGGGCCAGGTCGGTGTCCCGCTCGACCAGGGCCTGCATGGCGTCCTTGATCAGCTCTTCGATGCGGCTGCCCATCGAGAGCAGCTTCTCTTTGAGCTCGCGCAGCTCGGCCTCGTATTGTTTGCTGGTGTGTTCCAATTAGCCGAACCTCCCGGTGATGTAGTCCTCGGTCAATTTCTCCGCGGGCGTGGTGAAGATCTTCTCGGTGTCGTCGTACTCGATGATTTTACCCTTCATGAAGAAGGCCGTCGACTGCGAAACGCGGGCGGCCTGCTGCATGTTGTGGGTGACGATCACGATGCAATACTGGTCCTTCAAGACCTCGATGGTCTCCTCGATGCGGGCGGTACCGATGGGGTCCAGGGCCGAGCAGGGCTCGTCCATCAGCAGGACCTCGGGGTCGACCGCCAGGGCGCGGGCGATGCAAAGGCGCTGCTGCTGGCCGCCCGAGAGCTCCATCGCGCTCTTGTTCAGCTTGTCCTTCACCTCGTTCCATAGTGCCGCCTTGTGCAGGCTGGTCTCGGCGATCTCCTCGAGCCGGTCGCGGTCCTTGACGCCATGGAGCTTAGGCCCGAACAGGACGTTCTCGAGGATGCTCTTCGGGAAGGGGTTGGGCTTTTGGAACACCATCCCCACCCGCCGCCGCAGCTCGACCAGGTTGACCGACTTCCCGTAGACGCTGGCGCCGTCCAAGCGCACGTCGCCGTGGATGCGGATATCGTTGGAGATCTCGCCGATCCGGTTGATCGCCTTGATCAGCGTCGACTTGCCGCAGCCCGAGGGCCCGATGATGGCGGTCACCTGCTTGTCGGGGATGTCCATCGAGACGCCGAACAAGGCCTGCTCGGTCCCGTAGAAGTAATCGAGCGATTGGACCTCGATCTTGTCAGGCTGGGGCGCGATGGCGGGGGCGGTGTTCATCTAGGCTCGGCGCAGCTTTCTCCGGAAGCGGATCCGCATCAGGATCGCGCCCAGGTTGAGCGTGAAGGTCAGGGCCAACAACACCAAAGCGGTACCGTATTGGATGGGCCGGGTCAATTCGACATTGGTCGATTGGGTGGCCATGATGAAGATGTGGTAGGCCAGCTCCATGAATTGGTCGAGAGGGTTGATCATGGGAATCGCCCCGAAGAGCTTCGTCACCGGCAGGCGCGGCAGGAAATAGGCCGCCCCGGTGAAGAGAATCGGCGCCGTCTCGCCCGCCCCGCGACTGATGCTGAGGATGGCCCCGGTGAGAATCCCCGGCAGGGCCTGCGGGAGGACGACCCGGCGGATCATCTGCCAGCGCGTCGCCCCCAGCCCGTAGGCCGCCTCGCGGTGGCTCAAGGGGACCGCCTTCAAGGCCTCCTCGGTGGTGACGATGATCACCGGCAGGACCAGCACGGCCAGGGTCGCGGCCGCCCACAGCATGGCCGGTTGCCCGAAGAGCAGGCCGGTCTGCAGGACCCGGTCGAGGTTGCGGCCGACGAAGAGCACGAAAAACCCCACCCCGAAGAGGCCAAAGACGATCGACGGCACCCCGGCCAGGTTGTTGATCGCCGCGCGGATGAAACGCGCGCCGCGGCCCCGGCCCGCGTACTCGTTGAGATAGACCGCCGCCGCCACGCCCAGCGGCAGGGCCATCACGATCATCAGCAGGGTAATGGCGACGGTCCCGAAGATGGCCGGAAAGATCCCGCCGTGCGTCATGCCATCGCTGGGCGCCGTGCTGAGGAAATCCCAGGAGATCGACCCGGCGCCCTTGACGAAGATGAAACCCAAAATGGCGAGGACCGCCACGCAGACCAGCAGGGCGCAGCCCCGGCACAGGCCCTCGAAAAAGACGCCCACGATGTTACGCCCGAGCTTCACAGCCGCAACCTCCGGCGCATCCGCTCCACGACGATCTCGGAGACGAGGTTGATGAGGAAGGTCAGGGTGAAGAGCACCGAGCCCACGAAGAAGAGCGCGTAGTAGACCTCGCTGCCCTGGGCCGCCGAGCCCAGCTCGGCGGCGATGGTCGCCGTCATGGTGCGGACGCTGGAGAAGATGTCGGCGGTGAAGACCGCCGCGTTGCCGGTGGCCATCAGGACGATCATCGTCTCGCCCAGGGCCCGGCCCATCCCGAGCAGGATGGAGGCGGAGATCCCGGAGATGCCCGCCGGCAAGATCACCCGGCTTAAGGTCTCCCAGCGCGTGGCCCCGAGGCCGTAGCTCGCCTCGCGCAGCTCGTTGGGCACCGCGCGCAGGGCGTCCTCGGTCATGCTGGCGATGACGGGGATGATGACCAGGGAGACCCCCAGGGCGCCGACGAAGGCGTTGAGGCGAAATTGGGTGTGGAAGACGCTCTGCACCACCGAGGCCAAGACGCTCAAGGCCAAGAACCCGATCACCACGGTGGGGATCCCGGCGAGTAGCTCGACCACCGGCTTGAGCAGTTCCCGGACGCGGGGCGAGGCCAGCTCGGCCAAGTAGACCCCGCAACCGATGCCGATCACCGTCGACAGGAGCGTGGCCGGCAGGGCGACGAGGAAGCTGCCCGACAAGAGCGGCATCAACGAATACTTGGGCGTCGAGCTGAGCGGCTGCCAGATGAAGCGGAAGACCTCGCGCCCGTCGAAGTCGAGGGTCTTGTGGCCGATCCACTGCAGCGGCTGGACGGTCTTCAGGGCCTGGAATCCCTCTTTAAAAAGGAAAAGGAAGATGAGCGCGATGAGGAAGATCGCGAGGTAGCCGTTGACCGCCAGGAAGGCATGGATCAGACCTTCCCGCAGGCGCTGCCGCCCGTGGTATTGGCGCAGGCCGCCGCCGGTCGAGACGGGGGATCGGGAGGAAGACTTGGCTTCGGCGGATCCGGTCACTAGGGTTTTTTGGACCAACGGTTCCATAATGACAAGCTTGGATCTCGGGCGACGAAGCGGCTCGGCAAAAACCTTCGAGTCGCCTTAATGGCTTCCGGCGTTCGCGGTCGCGTCGCCCGCGTCTTTCAGCGGCACGTAGCCCACCTCGGCCACTACCTTCTGGCCGCCCTCGCCGAGAATCCAATCAAGATAGGCCCTGATCTCGGGCGTCTGGGTTCCAAGCACGTAGACGTAGAGGTTGCGCGAGATCGGATATTGCAAGTTGCGGATCTGGGCGGAATTGACCTTCCCCTCGGGGGTGACGGGGCTGATCGCCTCGGAGGCCTCGTCCTTCTTCACCGCGAGGATCTTCAGCTCGGGACGGTTCTCGAAATACGAGACGCCGCCGTAGCCGATCCCGTTGGGATCCTTCGAGACCGCCTCGGCGACGGCCCCCGTGCCCGGCATGGTCTGGCAGTCGGGCGCGTAGTCCCGGTCGGCCAGGACGTGCTCCTTAAAGAAAACATAAGTGCCGCTGTTGGCCTCGCGGCAATAACGCAAGATCTTTTGGTCGGGGCCGCCGACCTCCTTCCAGTTGTTGAAATGCCCCGTGTAGATGCCCATGATCTGCTGGAGGCTGAGCTGCTGCACGGGGCTCGTCTTGTTCACCACCACCGCCAGGCCGTCGAAGGCCACCTTGTGCTCCTGGATCTCCTTGCCCTGCTCTTTGGCCTTCTTGAGCTCCTCGGCCTTGATGGGGCGGCTCAAGTTGGCCAGGTTAGTGGTGCCGTTGAGCAGCGCGGCGATGCCCGTGCCGCTGCCGCCGCCGGTCACCTGGATGGTGACGCCCGGGTTCGCCTTCATGTAGGTCTCGGCCCAGCGCTGGCCGAGCACGACCATGGTGTCGGAGCCCTTGACCGTGATGTTGTTGGAGGCGGCGGACGGCGCGGCCTTGGCCGAGTCGGAGGCCTTCCGGGAGCCTTCCCCGCAGGCGGTCAGGGCGAAAAGCGCCAAGGCCGTCGCCCCGGCGATCGAGAGGTGTTTGCGGATGTCCATGACGTCCCTCCTATTAGCGGCTCGTTTGTGACGACTTCGTGACGAAGCCCATTCAATTCCGAAACAATGCCGGCTCGAGCCGCCCCCTTCATGCCCCCGCGACGGTGACGGGGAAATGACGGTGCGGCAAAATTTCGGCTAGACGATGGAATGCGGTACGCTGAAGCGGAAGGTCGTTCCGACCTCCTCGGCGCTTTCGACCTCGATTTCGCCCCCCAACAGTTGAACGAGGTGCTTGACGATGGCCAGGCCCAACCCGGTGCCGCCTTCCTGGCGGCTGCGGGAGCGGTCGACGCGGTAGAAGCGCTCGAAGATGCGCTCGAGGTGGACCGGGGCGATGCCGATGCCCTGGTCTTGCACGCTGAAGCGCGCGTCGCCGCCCTCTTGCCCGCAGGCGACGCGGATCGAGGTCCCCGGCTTGCCGTATTTAACGGCGTTCTCGATCAGGTTGCCGAGGATGTGAGTGAGCGCCATGCGGTCCGAGCGCAGGCGCAATCCCTCCGGCATCACCGCCGTCTCGACGCGCATGTCCTTGCGCTTAAGCAGCCCTTCGTGCAGGGCGACGACCTCGCCGATCAATTCGGCGGCCGAAAAAACCTCGGGTCTGAGGATGAAGGCCTGGCTCTCGATCTCGGAGAGGCGCAGCAAGTCTTCGATCAGCTTGCCGAGCCGGCGCGAGTTGGCGTCGATCACGGAGAGGAAATTTCGGGTCTGTTGGGCGTCGCCCGGCGCGTCGAGCAGCGTCTCGACGTAGCCCTGGATCGAGGTCAGCGGCGTCTTGAGCTCGTGGGAGACGTTGGCGACGAAGTCGCGGCGCACGCGCTCGAGGCGGCGAAGGTTGGTGACGTCGTACATGACGATGATCGCGCCGAGCGGCTCGGATTTCCCCGAGAACGGCGTCGCCTGCACCATCAAAAAACGTTCTTGGCCGCCCCGAATGACCCGCAGTTCCCGGCTTTCCACCGCCTGTCCGGCCAGGCTTTCGTCGACGATGCCCTGCAGGTCGGCGTTCCGGATGACCTCGATCGGAGGCTTGCCCAAAGCGGACTCGTCCAGGCCGAAGAGACGCCGCATGGCCGGATTGAACAGGGCGATGTTGCCGTCGGCGTTCAGCACGATCACCCCCTCCTGCATCGTGTAGAGAATGGCCTTCAGACGATTGCGCTCCTCGGCAAGCGCGCGGATCTTGCTCTCCAAATCCTTGGCCAAGGTGTTCATCGATTCCCCGAGCTCCCCGACCTGGTCTCCGGAGAGCACCAGGAAGCGCTGGGCGTAGTCGCCCTGCTCGAAGCCCCGGACCATTTTTCGAAATCTCACCAGGGCCTCGTTCGCGCGGCGCAGCAGCGCGGCGTAAAACAGCCAGGTGCCGGCCAACAGCAGGCCCGTCGCCAACCAGAGGTAGAGGCGGACGCGGTTCAAGAGGGCGGCGATGCCCGAGGTGGAGGCGCCCACCCGGAAGACCGCGTCCTCGGTGAGCTTGGCGAAAAAAAGCCATTGGGACGTCTCCCCCGGGACCGCCCGGAGCGCGAAGGCCTGCCCGTTCTGGAGCGCCTGGCTCACCTCAGGAAGCCGCGGAAGGCGGCCGGAATCCGGAGGCTCCCCCGGGCGCGAGTCGGCGACCGGGGTTCCCGACAGATCGAAGAGCGTGAAGCGATAAGAGGCGTCCTGCGCCAATTTTTCCAGCTTCCCGCGCAGCTCTTGCGCGCGGGAAGGGGCCACCACGG
Source organism: Deltaproteobacteria bacterium (assembly GCA_020853015.1). Lineage (GTDB taxonomy): Bacteria > UBA10199 > UBA10199 > DSSB01 > DSSB01 > DSSB01. The sequence goes on along the minus strand of JADYZQ010000249.1, from coordinate 4,639 downwards.
CGCCTTGCAGGCTCGGATAGGACTCGATCCACTCCTGCTGCAGGTCCTGCCGCGCATTGGCCAGCAGGAGGTTCTCGAGAAACCGGATCAACAACAGGTCTCCCGCAATCACCGCGAGGAGGATCGCCCCGAAATAGGCAAGAAGGATTTTCCCGGAAAGGCGCGTCATAGATTTTTAAGGATCCCGCGATTCAGGCCTTTTCGGCGAAGCGATAGCCGATGCCGCGAACGGTTTCGATGTAATTTTCAAATTTACCGAGCTTCTCGCGGAGCCGCTTGACGTGGGTGTCGACGGTTCGGGTGGTGACATAGGCGTCGTAGCCCCAGACCTTGTCCAGCAGGGTGTCGCGGGTCTGGACCCGGCCCTTGGTCTCGAGCAGATAGCGCAGCAGCTTGAATTCGATGGCCGTCAGCTCGACCTCTTTCCCGGCAAGCCAGACCTTGTGCCGGGCGAGGTCCAACAACAGCTCGCCGAAGCGGAGTTGGGGCGTCTCCTCGGCGCCCTCCGCCTTTTGCGTCCGGCGCAGCACGGCCTTGGCGCGCAGCAGCAGCTCGCGGGGGCTGAAGGGTTTGGTGAGGTAGTCGTCGGCGCCTAGCTCGAAGCCGACCACCTTGTCGATCTCCTCGCCCTTGGCGGTGAGCATGATGACCGGGATCGCGCGCGTCTCGGCGGCGCCCTTGAGGGCGCGGCAGACTTCGAAGCCGTCCATGCCTGGGAGCATGAGGTCGAGGACGATCAAGTCGGGCTTGCGCTCGCGGGCCTTCTTCAGGCCTTCCGCTCCGTTGCCGCAGATCTCGACGCGATAGCCTGCCTGCTGGAAGTGGAAGGAGAGAAGCTGCTGGATATCGGCCTCGTCCTCGACGATCAGTACCTTCAAGTTTTCGGATGCCATCGGCCGTCCTCCGGCCTCGCGCGGGGAGCGCGAGTCGGCGCGAGCATGATCGAGACGCCCGCATTTTCCAAGAAGAAAATTGGGATTAAGGCACCACGACGGAGAAAGAATCCTCCTGGACGTCGGCCTCGTCGAAGAGGGCGTCCTCGCTGGGCGCGAAGCGCAGGGAGGCGTGGATGTTGGCCTCGATCTGCAGCGCGATGGCTCGGATCTCGGGAATCGGCGAGTCGGCGCTGATCACCAGGACGCCGTTCAGGATGGAGAGCAGCGTCTGCAGGTCCAGCGTCTGCAGCACCGTGTGAATCAGCCCCGGCAGGCTTAAGTCGAGCCAGGTCTTGATCTTGAAGGCGAGGAAGAGCCGGTTGAGTCCGGGGCCGAAGTCGAGGGCCTCGGGGGTCTCGACGCGCAGGATCGGGACCTCCCGGCTGAGGAAGCGGAAGCGGATCAGCGAAATGTTGAGGATCGGCGTGATCTGGAGCGTCCCCTCGACCACGACGGAATGGCCGACCAGCGGCCCGGTGACGATCGGGTCGTCCTCCGCGCCCGGGGGGATCTCGGCGGCGTCCAGATTTTCCAGCTTGAGGTCCATGCGCTCGTAGAGTCCCTCCGGGACGCCGACGGTGCCGAAGGGCGGGAGGGCCTCGTCGACGATCCCCGAGGCCTGCACGAGCCGCACGACGAAGGGCCCCGCGGCCTCGACGCCCGGGCTGAGCGCGTCGTCGAAGTCGAGGCCCTTTAGGAAGAGGCGGACCTCGTCGACGGCGATGAGCGGGCTGACGTTGAGTTGGAGGCTTTTCAGGAAGCCGGCCGGCGCCGGCAGCGTCGTGCTGGTGGCGGGCCGCATCTCGACCTCGGTGAAGCCGGGCGTGGGGCGGGTCGCGGGATTGGATCCGTCAGGCCCACCGGCAAGATCGCCGTTCGAGGGATCGTTTCCGGTGGGGCCGCCCGCACAACCCAACACGAGGATAAGCAGCAAAAGCGGCCGCAGGAATTGCCGAATCAGAGCGCGCACTAATCTACCTCCTCCTTACCCTAATGCATTACCGGAAAGTATTTTAAGGTATGATTCGGCCGAAACGATACGATAAATTTAGAAAACCAATTTCCATGGCATTTCAACAGCCTAGAGAACATGCCATCTCCTCAATGTTCGAGGGTGGAAGGAATAAAATAACTATAAGTTAGAGCGCCCCCCAGGCGCAGCCGGGGCAGCGAATAACTAATAAAATACCTCAACCGCTGGGGGTTGAAGGGGGAGGGCGGCGCAGCAAGCTTGGAGGAAAGAATATTGGACTATCGCGCAGTTTGCCCGGCCACAACGTGGCCGGTTTGCCTGCTTGCTCCCCCTGGGCTTTAGCGCGTCCGGACCGCAAGGCCGAAATGCTTCGGCCGCGCAGCAAAATCGAAGATTTTGCGGAGTAAAATATCCCGGATGCGCGAATAGATCAGAGCGGATGAGGCTTTCGCCTATCCACTCCGACCCGGGGGCACACTTGATATTTTTTTTTGGTCCGGAAATTTTTTTTCTTCCCGGCTGCGTCAGCGACGCATGCTAGAAGATAATGCAGGGTTTGTGCCAAAGTCGGAATAAATTTATATCTATATGAAATTAATAAATTAAATTTATTAATATCCCTCGGAAAATCATATTTTATACGTATTAATTATTTAATTAAAAATCCAAACTATAAATTATATTATAAAATATATAATACGTCCTTCGCCTTGCCCCCGCATCCAATTGCAGCCTCTCGGTGGAGGCGCTACATTTCCAAGGCACCCTTTCGGAGCACGCCATGCAATGGGCCTCGTCACTCAGCCGCGATCCCGATTTGGCCAGCGCCGTCGCCCAGGCCGCGGAGGCCCTGGCGGCGAAGCTTGGTGGGGCGAGGCCCGACTTAGTCGTCGCCTTTCTCGCGGGTTACGGCGCCGAGGCCGCCATCTCCTTTCCACAGACACTGACCGAAAAAATTCCCGCCCGCTGCCTGATCGGCTGCACCGCGGGCGGCGTGATCGGCGACGGCGAGGAGGTCGAACGGGTTCCCGCCCTCTCGCTGACCGGCGCCCTGCTGCCGAATGTCGAGGTACGTGGCTTTCACCTCGCGCCGGAGGCGATCCCCTCCCCCAACGAAGAGGCGCGGGCCTGGGAGGCCTGCCTGAGGGCCCGCGCCGCCGACCAACCCCATTTTATTCTGCTGCCCGACCCCTTCAATTTCGACGCGGCCCGCTTTTTGGACGGCCTGGACCGGCACTTCCCCGAGGCCAAGAAGATCGGCGGCCTCGCCAGCGGGGCCGCGCAGCGCGGCTTCAACCGTCTCTTCCTCAACCAGGAGACCTACGACTCCGGCCTGGTCGGGGCTTCGCTCTGGGGCGATATCGCCGTCGACACCCTCGTCGCCCAGGGCTGCCGGCCCATCGGCCAGCCGATGTTCGTCACGCGCTGCCAACAGAACCTCCTGCAAGAGCTCGACGGCAAGCCCCCCTCCTCGGTCTTGCAGTCGCTCTACCACCAGCTCGAACCGCGCGACCAAGAGCTGTTCCGCCAGTCGCTGTTTTTGGGAATGGTGATGAAGGAGGCGCAGCGCGAGTACCGGCAGGGCGATTTCCTGATCCGCAACATCCTCGGCGTCGACGAGTCGCGCGAATCGCTGGTGGTCGGCGCCCTGCTGCGCGAGGGACAGGTGGTGCAGTTCCACCTGCGCGACGCGCGGACCTCCAGCGAAGACCTCAACGCGATGCTGATCCGCTTCAAGACGGAGCACTTGAGCGACGTCCCGCCGGCGGGCGCCCTGCTCTTCTCCTGCCTGGGTCGCGGGGCCCAGCTCTACGGCGAGCCCAATCACGACTCGCGGGTCTTCCGGCGCTTCGTCGGCGAGGTGCCGCTGGGCGGCTTTTTCTGCAACGGCGAGATCGGTCCCGTGCACGGCCAGACCTACCTCCACGGCTACACCAGCTCCTTCGGGATCTTTCGCGCCCTCTCGAAAAAATGATCGCCGCCGTTTTTCGGCCCAGCCCATCGACAGGTAGCCAAAGACCCTCGGCTCGCCCGGCAGGTAAAAAGCCATGGATTTCCAGCAACCCTTCAGTCGCCCTACCGATAGGAAGACAAATCGTCCATTAACTACGGGTTCGGTCTGCCTCGATAGGAGGATAAGATGAAGAAATTATACGCAAAACTGCTCACACTCGCCGCGCTTTGCGGCCTCACCGCCTGCGGGGGCGCCGTCGCCAACCTGCAGGTCTTCAACGCCTCGCCGGATGCCCCGGCCCTCGACGTCCTGCTGGACAACGAGGTCGTCGTGGCCGGCCTGCAGGATTTCGCCTTCCAGCAATACCAAGAGGTCGACGCCGGAAACACCGGGATCCGGGTCAACGAGGCCGGCACCTCCCGCACCCTGACCGAGCTCGGCGCCGCCCTGAGCGGCAATCAAAGCTACACCCTGATCGTCCTCAACTTCGTCGACGAGCTCGGGACGCTGCTGCTGACCGACGACAACTCGATCGACCAGGCCTCCACCGCCAAGGTCCGCCTGGTGAACGCCGCGCCCAGCGCGCCCGCCCTCGACTTCTACTTCACCGCCCCCGGCGTCGACCTCAACACCGTCGCCCCCTTGGTCTCCGATTTAAGCTTCCAGGAGGTCTCGCTCTACCTCGTCGTCGGCGCGAGCACCTACCAGGTCCGCGCCACGCAGGCCGGCACCAAGACGGTTTTGGTCGATTCGGGAAACTTTGTCCTGAGCCAGTCT
>JADYZQ010000248.1 GCA_020853015.1 Deltaproteobacteria bacterium | reverse complement strand
TCCCAAAGCAGGCGCGCTAGCCAGCTGTGCTACGCCCCGTATGATGCCGTCAAGATACCTAAAGCTAAGGAAATAAGGCAACCAAAAGCGGCCTAAGAGGAGGGAAAGGCCCTCAGCGAACGATTCGAATATTCATCAAATCGGGGTCGACGATCTCGATGGTGCCCAGGTCGTGCCGGCCCTTTCCGCGTTCCAGGCCCATCGTGTCGTAATAGGCCGAGGGGGCCAGCGAAAAGTCCTCGGGTTTTTCGTTGAGCAGGAAAAGGATGATCTGGCTCCCGACCTTCAGTTTCAGCGGGTTGAGGTCGAGGTTGTAACCGCCTTTTTGCACTTCGCTGAGCAGGAAATCCTGATGGTAAAAGGTGTCGACGAGCAGCCCGCGGGTGGGGTCGTCCGGCAAGGGGTCCAGTCGCGACGTGCTGACATAGGCCCGCATCGTCACTCCCTTTAAGATATTGGGATCGAACCATTTCCAACAGGTGGGATCCTCCATTCCGCGGCAATCGGGGCGCGTCTCCTCACCGACCTTCACCAAAAAATACAGCGTGCCGGGCAAGGCCGGCCAAATGGCGCCGCTCAGGTGCTTGTCGAAGACCGGCCCGGCAAAGGCCTCGAAGTGCACGCGCTTGATCCGACCGTCCTTTTCTCCCACCTGGATACTGTCGTCGTCGGCCGGTGCGGCCAAGATGCCCTCCAGTGTGGGGGCGGCCGCGGCCACGGGCTGCGGGCCAAGCTTGGCTTGGCCGTCGGCGGCCGTCACCGACGCGGCCTCGGGGTTGGCTCCCCCGGAGAGGCCCGTCGATCCCGTGGCGCCGCAGGCCAGCAAGACCAACATCAAGGTCGGGAAGACAAGCCAAGACAAAAGTTTTTGCATGATGGGTGGTTTCAAGCGTCGCTCGCTATAGGATGTCATCGTTCCCTTGCCCTAATGAGTTGCGCTCCCCCGCCATTTAATCAGCTTCGCTTACAAGTCCCAAGCCTTTTTGAAAGCCTGCCACCCGCCGAAACCCAGATGGTCCAAGGCCGAGATAGTCCCTGGAGAGGCCGGCCCGACCGCCGCCGTCAAGCCCGCCGCGATCGTGTCGCCCACCGTCCCCTCGCCGTCGAAGGCGCGGGTGAAGCCGTTGTCCAGCTTCCAAATCCAGCTGCCGGGCTCCGCGGGCCCGAAGACGTCCAGGGCCCAATCTCCCAGGGCGGCGCCCGCGCGAGGCAGGAGGTCGTTCAAGGCCGCGCCCGCCGCCAATCCGCCCACCGCCGCCAGGCCGACCGGGCCGGCCAGCTTTGCGGCGGGCAGGGCCGAAACCGGCGTGCCGAGAGTGGCGACCATGCCCGTCAGCGCCGAGGGGGCCCCGAGGCGCGTCAAGAAATTCTGCAGCGGCTGCAAATAGCGCAGCGCGAAGGGCGAGACTTCGTGGGGCTTCAGCTGGTTCATGCGCTTCAACAGCTCCTCCCACTTCGACTTGTCGACCACCACCTTCTCGTTAAATTCCGAGAGGCGGCGAAACACCTCCCCGGAATCCTTCGGCAGCGGGCTCGAACTCAAGTAGCGTTGCATTTCCGTTTTGGGAGTAGGGGGGATGCTTGAAGTCATGAGGGCTCCTTTTTTCGATAAAAGAAGCAATGGCCATGCCAATCGGCAAATCGTGATTTCTAAATCGGATTTGAGAATTTCCCGCCAACGGCGGCGGGGAATTTTGCGCAAGTTGTGCGGACCGAGCGGGCAGGCTGTGCAGCAAGACTAAGCGACGCCCTCCGCCAGCCACTTCAAATAGGCGGCGGCCCCGCGGGCCACCGGCAGGGCGACGATCTCGGGACATTCGTAGGGATGAATCGCCCGCAAACGCCGTTCCAGCTTGGCGTAGCCGCGGGCCAGGGTCTTGACCAGCAGGACGAACTCATGCTCGACGCAGAGCTTGCCCTTCCAGACGTAGCGCGATTCGCCGGCGGGAAGGATCGTCACGCAGGCGGCGAGCTTCTCTTCCACCAGGGTCTTGGCGAGGCGCGCGGCGTCGGGTTTTTTAGCGACGGTGGTGAGGACGAGGAGGGCTTGGGGCTGTTTGGGGGCCATGACAAACTCCGTGACGGGGGCCGTTCGCGAACGGCCCCTACAGTTTCCAATACTCTTTAATCTCGGCGAGGGACTGCGTGTTGATCACGTCCTCCTTCGTCAGCCAGCCCTTGCGCGCGATTCCGACGCCGAAGAAGGTATCCGACAATCCGTTCAGGCTGTGCGCGTCGGGGTTGATGCTGAACTTCACCCCCGCCGCCTTCGCCTGCTGCAGGAAGCGCCAATCCAGGTCCAGGCGGTGCGGGTTAGCGTTGATCTCGATCGCGACCTTGTGCTTCGCGGCGGCCTCGAAGACCGCCTCGGCGTCGAAGCTGTAGGGCTCGCGCGCCAGCAGCAGGCGACCGCTGATGTGCCCCAGGATCCGCGTGTGCCTGTCCGAGATCGCCTTCACCAGGCGCTTGGTCATCTCTTTCTTCTCCATCTTGAAGCGGATGTGCACGCTGGCTATCACGAAGTCCAGCTCGTCCAGGGTCTTCGCCGGATAATCCAGGCCGCCGTCCGCTAGGATGTCCGACTCCGTGCCCTGGAGGATCTTGAGCTTCTTCAATTTTTTCTGCGCGGCGGCGATCTCCTTGGCCTGGGCCTTCAGGTCCGCCGCCTTCAGCCCGCCCGCGTAGGCCGCGGTCTGCGAGTGGTCCGAGAGCCCCATGTACTCGAAGCCCAAGCGCTCGGCCTCTTTCGCCATGTCGTAGATCGTTGCGCCGCCGTCGCTCCATTCGGAATGCACGTGGAAGACGCCGCGCAGGTCCTCCGCCTCGATCAGCCGCGGGAAGGCGCGCTTCGCCGCGAACTCGATCTCGCCCAGGCCCTCCCGCGCCTCGGGCG
>JADYZQ010000247.1 GCA_020853015.1 Deltaproteobacteria bacterium | reverse complement strand
AGGGAGAGGAGGGGATGTTCGGCCTCGGTTCCCATTCAGAACATATAATAGGCGTTTTTCAGGTATTGCAGCATCATGCGCTGGGTGTTGAAGAAGGAGCCGTTGTGGGCGATCGCCGCGCGCATCAGGCGGTCGTACTCCTCCGGCCTTTGGTAGTAGAGCGGAAGGATCTGCGTCTCCAACTTGCGATAGAGGGCCTCGATGTCCTGGGCGGGGGAGCTCTCGCCGTCCCATTCCTCCCCGATCGACCAGCCGGTGACGCCCTCGAGGTGGCCCTCGATCCACCAGCCGTCGAGGACGCTCAGGCTGGGGACGCCGTTCAATGCCGCCTTCATCCCGCTGGTGCCCGAGGCCTCTTGGGGCTTTTGCGGCGTGTTCAGCCAGAGATCCACGCCCGAAACCAGGAGCTTCGCCAAGGAGATATTGTAATCCGGGATGAAGAGGAGGCGAACTTGGTGGTCCAGACTTCGCGACATCTGGTGGATGAAATGTATCAGGGCCTTTCCGGATTCGTCGCGCGGATGGGCCTTTCCCGCGTAGAGCACCTGGAAGGGTCCGACCTGGGCGGCGATTTGGCGGAGCCGGTCGGGATTGCTGAGCAGGAGGTCCGGCCGCTTGTACCCAGTCATGCGTCGCGCGAAGCCGATGGTGAAGACCTTGGGGTCGAGGGCGACGCCGCTGCGCCTTTGCACCTCTTGGAGGAGGTTCTCCTTGCCGCGGCGGTGGGCCTCGCGGACTTCCGCGAGCGGGATGCTCAAGGCGTGGCGCAGGTAGAGGTTGTCCCGTTTCCAGCCGGGCAGGTGCTTGTTGTAGACCTCGGCGAAGGGCGGCGCCGTCCACATGGCCGCGTGCACGCCGTTGGTGATCGAGTCGATCGGATAGTGCGGAAACATGCCGCGCGAGATCTCGCCGTGCCGCATCGCCACGCCGTTGACGTAGTGCGAGAAGGTGAGGGCCAGGCTGGTCATGTTGAGATTGCCCTGGACGCAGCAGCCGCTGGCCTCGAGGGCGGCGCAGCGCTCCGCTCCCAGCACGCGGCGGGTCATCTCCATGTCGAATTGGTCGTGTCCCGCCGGCACCGGCGTATGGGTGGTGAAGACGCACTCTTGGCGGATCGCGTGCCGGTCCTTGTCGGTGGCCGCGGCCAGGCCGCGCTCGCCCATGTGTTCTTCCAGCAGTGCCAGGGTCAAGAGCGCGGAGTGGCCCTCGTTCATATGGTAGGGATGGATGCGGTGGATGCCCAATGAGCGTAGCATCGCGATACCGCCCATGCCCAGGACCACTTCCTGGCAGAGCCGGTAGTAGTTGTCGCCGCCATAGAGGCTGTCGGTCAAGGTCCGGTCGTAGTCGCTGTTTTCGGGTAGATCCGTGTCGAGGAAATAGACGGGCGTGATCCCGTGGGTGACGCCGTGGATGCGGTAGCGCCAGGCCTGGATCCAGACGTCGCGGCCGTCCAGGTGGATCTTCACCTTGTGGTCGTAGGGCTCGAGGTGGTCGGCGGGGTTCCAGGTGTCGGGGTGCTCGATCTGGTAGCCTTCGGCGCTGATCTCTTGGCGAAAATATCCCTTGCGATAAAGCAGGGTCACCCCGACCATGGGGATGACATTGTCGGCCGCCGCCCGCAGGGTGTCGCCCGCGAGGATTCCCAAGCCTCCCGAGTAGGTATGGATCGCCGAGTCCAGGCCGATTTCCATGGAGAAGTAGGCGACGGTCGGCAATAGCTTCCGCGGGTCCCGGACGGTCGATTCATCCATGACAAGAATCATAAAGGCTGCCCAAAAATTTGGTTAGTATTAATATTACGGAAATGACGAGGAGCGTTATGGAACGAGGCCCGAAAAATCCCCGAATCTTGTGGTTTCGCGAGATCGGCCTGACCGACGTCCCCAGGGTCGGCGGGAAAAACGCCTCTTTGGGCGAGATGATTCGCGAATTGGGGCCCCAAGGGGTGAGGATCCCCGACGGCTTCGCGACGACCGCCGACGCCTACCGAGAGTTCTTGGCCCAATCCTCCCTGGAGGTTCGCGTCCGCGAGCTACTCTCGGGCCTGGACCCGCGCGACGTGGGAAGTCTGGCAAGCCGCGGGGGGCAAATCCGGGAGCTCCTCTTGCAACACCCCCTGCCCGAGGCCTTGAACGCCGAGCTGCGCGAGGCCTATCAAAGGCTTGGGGAGGAATACGGCCAAAATCCCGACGTGGCGGTGCGCTCCAGCGCCACCGCCGAGGACCTCCCGGAGGCGAGCTTCGCCGGCCAGCAGGAGACTTTTTTGAATATCCGCGGCGAGGCAGCACTGCTCGAGGCTTGCAAGAAGTGCTTCGCCAGCTTGTTCACCAACCGCGCCATCGCCTACCGTGCCGAGCGGGGCTACGACCACCTTCAGGTCGCGCTCTCCGTCGGCGTGCAAAAGATGGTGCGCTCCGACCTGGGCAGCTCGGGCGTGATGTTCACCCTGGACACCGAGTCCGGCTTCCGCGACGTCGTGTTGATCAACGGCGCCTACGGCCTGGGCGAGAATGTCGTCCAGGGCGTCGTCGATCCCGACGAATTTCTGGTCTTCAAGCCGACCTTGAGCGAGGGCTACCGGCCCATCCTGCAACGGCGTCTCGGCTCCAAGGAAATCCGGATGGTCTACAACGCCCGCGGCGGCAGCAAGGAGACCCGCAACGTCCCGGTTCCGCCCGCCGAGCGGCGGCGCTTCTGCGTCGGCGACGAGGAAATACTGCAACTGGCGCGATGGGGCCTGCTGGTCGAGGCCCATTACAGCGCCAAGGCGGGACAGGACCGTCCCATGGATCTGGAATGGGCCAAGGACGGTCAGAGCGGCGAGCTCTTCATCCTCCAGGCCCGTCCCGAGACCGTCCACGGGGCCAAGGGGAGGCGTGCCTGGAAGAGCTATCGGCTGTTGGAAAAGGCCGAGCCCTTGGTCGTCGGCAAGGCGGTCGGAGCCAAGATCGGCCAGGGCCGGGCGCGGGTTCTGCGCGAGGCGAGTGAGATGGAGGAGTTTCGCGAGGGCGAGGTCCTGGTGGCGCCGATGACGGATCCCGATTGGGTTCCGCTAATGAAAAAGGCCTCGGCCGTCGTGACCGAGCGCGGCGGCCGCACCTGCCACGCGGCCATCGTGAGCCGCGAGCTGGGTCTGCCCGCCATCGTCGGCGCGGACGGGGCGACGGCGAAGCTGGGCGCCGGCCAAGAGATCACCGTGTCCTGCGCCGAAGGGGAGATCGGGAAGGTCTATCCGGGCCGGCTCCGCTTCGCGACCGAGGAGGTCTCTCTCGAGAAAATGCCGCGGGCCAGGACCAAGGTCCTGCTTAACGTCGGCGAGCCGGACCGCGCCTTCGAGCACTCCTTCCTGCCCAACGACGGGGTGGGACTGGCGCGGATGGAGTTCATCATCAACGACGCGGTGCAGGTCCACCCGATGGCACTGAGGCGCTACCCGCATTTGCGGGATCCGGAGGCCTTGCGAAAAATCGAGGCCCTGACCGAGGGCTATGCCGACAAGGGCGAGTACTTCGTGCAGAATCTCGCCGAAGGGGTGGGTAAGATCGCCGCCGCCTTCTACCCGAAAGAGGTCATTGTCCGCACCTCGGACTTCAAGACCAACGAGTACGCCGGCCTGATCGGCGGCCGCGAGTTCGAGCCCACCGAAGAGAACCCGATGTTAGGCTTTCGCGGCGCCTCGCGCTATTACCACGAGCGCTACCGCGAGGCCTTCGCCCTGGAGTGCGCGGCGCTCAAGCGGGTGCGCGAGGAGATGGGCCTCAAAAACCTCAAGATTATGATTCCCTTCTGCCGCACGGTGGAGGAGGCGCGGCGGGTCTTGGCGGAGCTGGAGGCCAACGGCTTGAAGCGGGGGGGTGGGGGGCTGGAGGTCTACGTCATGTGCGAGATCCCCGCCAACGTCCTGCTCCTGCGCGAGTTCGCGAAATATTTCGACGGCTTCTCCATCGGCTCCAACGACCTGACCCAGCTCACCCTCGGCCTGGACCGCGACTCCGAGATCGTCTCCGGCCTCTTCGACGAGCGGAACGAGGCGGTGAAGGAGATCCTGCGCATGGCGATCCGCGGCGCGAAGGACGCCGGCGTCAAGATCGGGATCTGCGGGCAGGCGCCCAGCGACTATCCGGAATTCGCGGAGTTCCTGGTGGGAGAGGGGATCGACAGCATCTCGCTCAACCCCGACACCGTCGTGAAGACCACGCAAAAGATCCTTGCCGCCGAGGCGGCCCGAGAGGCCGGCGGCGGGGTATGGTTGGGGGGCGACTGATGCGGTTCCTTGGACGAGGCCTTATTCTTTTCTTTTTGGCGACGCTCTTGAGTGCCTGGATTCCGTCAGCGGTCGAGGCCAAGCCGACCCGCTACGGAGAGACCCTTTGCCAAGAGAAGGGCTATCGCTGCCTCGAAGTCCAGGAAGGCGACAAGTGGGCGAGCCTCTGGCCGGACGAGGCGCAGCGCGACTTGGTGAAGCGCGTGAACCGCATGAACGTCCGGCTGAGACCGGGCATGACTCTTGCGGTTCCGGAGGAGCTGGAAAAAAAGGACGCGCTGGCCCTCGCCCCCTTTCCCTCCCAAGTCGAGGCCTCGGGTGAGCGGGAGGTCCGCGTCGACCTGAACCGTCTCGCCTGGGCCGCCTACGACGCCGAGGGCCGGCTTCTCATGTGGGGACCCGCGGCCGGCGGCAAGGATTACTGCCCCGACACCGGCGAGGCCTGCCGGACGCGGACCGGGGAATATCGGGTCGAGCGCATGGGCGGGGCCGGCTGCAAATCCAAAAAATTCCCCATCCCGCACGGCGGCGCGCCGATGCCCTATTGCATGTTTTATTCGGGCGGCTATGCCCTGCACGGCTCCTACGAGGTGCCGGGCTACAACGCGAGCCACGGCTGCGTCCGACTCTTGCCCGAGGACGCGAAATGGTTGCGGAAAGAATTCGTCGAATCCGGGACCCTGGTGAAGGTCCTGCCTTACGGCGAGGGCTGAAGGTCCGGAGGGGCTGGACGCCAGGGGGGCTCGCCTAGCATCCGTTCATAGAGGTCGAGGTATTGCCGAGCGGAGTATTTCCAAGTGAAGTCCGCGGCCATGGCGCGGCGGCGCGCGCCTTCGAGCGCGTCCTTCCGGCGAAAGAGCTCGGCGGCCCTGCGCAGGCCTTCGCGCAAGGTATCGCCCCCGAGGCTTTCCAGGACGAAGCCGGTCCCGTCCTCGGGGTGTTGCTTCAAATCCCGGACGCTGTCCTTCAAGCCGCCGATGCCGTGGACGATCGGCAGGGTGCCGTAGCGCAGGGCGTAGAGCTGGTTGTAGCCGCAAGGTTCGAAGCGCGAGGGCATCGCCAAAAAATCCGCGCCGGCGGTGAGGCGCTGGGAGAGCCCCGCGTCGTAGCCCAGCCGCAGGGCCACGCGCTCCGGCATTTTCTCCGCCAGCCGCCGCAGCCCCGTCTCGAAGCGCGCCTCGCCTTGGCCCAAGAGGGCCCATTGAAAGTCCAATTCCGGGGATTTTTCAAAGGCCTCCAAAAGGAGGTCGATGCCCTTTTGGTCCACCAGCCGGCTGATCGTGCCGAACAAGGGTCGCTTCGGCGCTTCAGGCAGGCCCAGCTCGCGCTGGAGGGCCGCCTTGCAGGCCGCCTTGCCATGCAGGGAATCCGCCGAGTAGTGAAAGGGCAAATCCGGACTCCGCCCCGGGTCCCATTCCTCCTCGTCGATGCCGTTGAGGATGCCGGCCAGACGGTCCCGACGCCTTTCCAAGACCCCCTGCATCCCGAAGCCCAACTCGCTGTCCAAAATTTCACGCGCGTAGGTCGGCGAGACGGTGGTGAGGGCGTCGGCGGTCACGATTCCTCCCTTCAGCAGGCTGAACTTTTGATAGAACTCCAGCCAGTCGGGGTGGAAATACCGGTCCTCGAGCCCCAGCGTCGGAAACTCTTCGCGGGGAAAGTTCCCCTGGTAGGCCATGTTGTGCAGGGTGAGGAGGCAGCGGCTTTGGGTGAAGGCCGGGTCTTGGCCGAGCCAGGTCTTGAGATAGATCGGAATGAGGGCCGTTTGCCAGTCGTGGCAATGCAGGATTTCGTAGGGATTTCCCTGGAAACGGATCCATTCCAAAACGGCGCGGCAAAACACCGTGAAACGCAGGCAATTGTCCGAAAAATCGCCCGAGCTTTCGCCGTAGAGGCCGGGGCGATCGAATAACCCCGGGATCTCGAAGAGATACAGCTCGGCGCCCGCGGGATTTTTTCCGGAGAAAATCTTCACGGCAAAGCGGCGGCCTCCGGCCGAGACGCAGGTCTCTCCCTGAGCTTCGCCGAGGTAGCGCGCTGAAATGGAGGTATATTTGGGGAGAAAAAGGGTGGGCCTTCGCCCCAACTTGACCAAGGCGTGACTGAAGCTCCCCACCATGTCGGCCAGCCCCCCCGTCTTGGCGAAGGGCTCGATTTCCGAGGCGATGAGCGCTATCCTGGGTCGGGACATTCTTCAAGCATACGGACGCTTCAGGGCGGGATCAATCAATTCCGTTTTCTTCTCTGACAAAAGTCATTCGATTCGCTGACCGATCTCATGGGCGGCGCGGTATTTTTTCCGGAAAATGCAGCAAGTATGCGGCGAAATCCGGCGGGCAGGGATTAAATCGAAAGGAGGCGCTATGAAAGTCCAGGAAATCATGAGCCGAAACGTCCGCTCCTGCGGGCTTGGATCCAATCTTGCTGAGGCCGCCACCCTGATGTGGGAAGGCGACTGCGGGGTGATCCCGGTAACCGAGGAGGGCAGCAAAGTGAAGGGCTTGATCACCGATCGCGATATCTGCATTGCCGTGGCGACGCGGCATCGGCGGGCCGACGAGATCGGCGTCGGCGAGGTGATCAGCGGGCAAGTCTTCGGCTGCCGCCCGGAGGACGACCTTCGCGCCGCGCTGGAAACCATGCGGGAGCACAAGGTCCGACGCCTGCCCGTCATCGACAAGGCCGGGGAATTGCAAGGCATGCTCTCCCTCAATGACATCGTCCTGGAGGCCAAGGAGGGAAGGGGCCGGAGGGGCATCGGCCTGGAAGAGGTTTTGGACGCCTTAAAATCAATCAGCGAGCACCGCCTGGTCGCGGTCGCCGCCTGAGGAGGGCGATATGGGGCACAGGGCAGAAGAAAGTCATCGTTGGGCGATCGTCCTGGCGGGGGGCGAGGGGACGCGGCTGCGCACCCTGACCACCGACGCGGCTGGCGTGGCCATTCCTAAACAATTTTGCTCATTTCAGCGCCCGCATTCCATGTTGCGGGACGCGCTGCACCGGGCGGAACGCCACGTCCCGAAGGAGCACGTCGTCACGGTGGTCGCCGCAGGGCACCGGCATTGGTGGGAGCCCGAGCTGGCCGATTTTCCTCCCGAAAACGTCCTGCAGCAGCCGGCCAACCGGGGGACCGCCGCGGGGATCCTCTTTCCGCTGATCGAGATCTTGAGACGCGATCCGGAGGCGGAGGTCCTGGTCCTGCCCTCCGACCATTTCGTCGGCGACGAGGCGGTCCTCGAGCAGGCCTTCCGGGCGGCCTTGCCGGCGGCCCACGAGGTCTTCCAAAGAGTGGTCCTGCTGGGCATCACCCCGGATGTGCCGGACGCCGAATACGGCTGGATCGTCCCGCGGTCTCGCGGCAAGGACCTGGTAGCCGGGGTGGAGCGCTTCGTGGAAAAGCCGGAACTCGGCGTGGCCCGGCGATTGCTCCGCGAGGGCGGGCTGTGGAACAGCTTCATGTTCGCCGCCTCCGCGAAGACCCTGCTCTTCTTGTATCGCGAGATCCTCCCGGACTTGCTGGTGCCCTTTTTGCCGCGGCTCATCGAATCCGCGGAGGCCTGGGACCCCGCGCGGCTCGCGGGAACCTATCGGGATCTCCCCACCTACGACTTCTCCCGGCACCTGCTGGAGCGGGCGGCCAACCACTTGGGGGTCCTGGCGGTCCCGCCCTGCGGCTGGAGCGACCTGGGGACCCCGGACCGGATCCGGCGCTGCCTGGTGCAAAGCGGCGAGGACTGGGACGTCGACATCCATTCGAAATACGCCGGCCGCGCGGTCGGCCTGCCCGCCGCCGGGGCGCCGCTGAAGGCCTCGGGCGGGGCGCGATAAGAAAGGAGCTTCCCTTGCCGTTTCGAGATCGAGATCAAGCCGCGGAAAAACTCGCCGAGGCCTTGGAGAAGTACCGTGGTAAAAATCCCTTGGTCCTTGCCATCCCGCGCGGCGCCGTCCCGATGGCGGCGCGGATCGCCGAGGCCTTGGGCGGCGAGCCGGACGTCGTCTTGGTGCGCAAGCTGCGCGCCCCCGACCAGCCGGAACTGGCGGTGGGGGCCATCGACGAGAGCGGCCATTATTACCTGCATCCCTACGCCCAGGCCTTGGACCTGGACGACACCTATTTAGAGCGGGAAAAACAGCTTCAGATGCGCACCCTTCGGGAACGGCGGGCCCTTTACACCCCAGCCCGACCGCCGGTCGATCCTAGGGGCCGGGTGGTGATCGTCGTCGACGACGGCATCGCTACCGGCTCGACGATGATCGCGGCCCTGCAGGCCCTTCGGGTCAAGGCGCCCAAAAGGCTGGTGGTCGCCACCGCGGTGGCCCCGGCCGATACCCTGCGACGCCTCGAGGCCTATGCCGACGAGATCGTCTGCCTCGAGATCCCGCCGTATTTTCATGCGGTCGGGGAGTTCTTCGAGGATTTTTCCCAGGTCTCGGACGATGAGGTGGTGGACTGGCTGCGGCGGCGCCGAAGCGCGTAAAGCAGCGCGGCCAGCGCGGCGGCGCCGAACAGCAGCGGCAAGGTCCATTCGAGCGGCGTCTCCGCGTGCGGGTGCGGGTGGGGTAGGGTTCCGAGGTGGGCCAAGGGAATCGGCATCGGGGACTCCTGAAAAAACATGACATAAATAGCACGGGTGTTAGAATTTCGCATGGCTTTTCTCGTGGAACGCCCCGGTCTCGAGGGCATCTTTCAGCGCCTGCGGGGGCTCGGCTATGAATTGGTGGGCCCCACTGTGCGGGAAGGCGCCATCGTCTACGACTCGATCCGCGGCGCCGCGGACCTTCCCGCCGGCTGGACCGATGTGCAGGAAGGCGGGAACTACCGCCTGAAGCGCCGTGACGACGACGCGCTCTTCGGCTACGCCGTCGGTCCTCATTCCTGGAAAAAATTTCTCCATCCGCCTCGGCGTCGCCTCTGGCAGGCGAGTCGGGAGGGAGGGGGCTTCGAGATCCGTCCCGAGCCGGAGAGTGGACGGCGCTACGCCTTCGTCGGGGTGCGGGCCTGCGAGCTCAAGGCCATCGCGATCCAAGATCGGGTCTTTCTGGAAGGCCAGTATCCGGACCCCTCCTACCGCGGGCTTCGCGAGGGGGCCTTTCTGATCGGCCTCAACTGCGGCCAGGCGGGCGGCACCTGTTTCTGCGTCTCGATGGACGCCGGTCCCGCCCTGAAATCGGGCTTCGACCTCGGCCTGACCGAGGTCTTGGCGGAGGGACGGCATTATTTCGTCGTGGAGGTCGGTTCGGAGGCGGGGGCCGAGGTTCTGGGGGCGGTTTCCCACCGCGAGGCGAGCGTGGAGGAAGTCGCCGCGGCCCAAGGCGTGGTCGCGGCGACCGCCGGGCAAATGGGCCGCGCGATGGACACCGCCGGCATCAAGGAATTGTTCTATAAAAATTACGAACATGGCCGCTGGGACGAGGTCGCCGACCGTTGCCTCGCCTGCGCCAACTGCACCATGGTCTGCCCCACCTGCTTCTGCACCACGGTGGAGGACGTCACGGACCTGAAGGGCGAACACTCGGAGCGTTGGCAGAGCTGGGACTCCTGCTTCACCCTCGATTTCTCTTACACCCACGGGGCGGGGCCGCAGCGGGCCTCGACCCGCTCGCGCTACCGGCAGTGGCTTAGCCACAAGCTCGCCACCTGGATCGATCAGTTCGGCAGCTCCGGCTGCGTCGGTTGCGGGCGCTGCATCACCTGGTGTCCGGTCGGTATCGACCTGACGGAAGAAGTCGCGGCCTTGAGGAAGCCCTCGCCATGAACGCCCTCATCCCCCAACCCGCCGAGCTCGTCGAGAAGCGCCAAGAGGCCGAGGGAATATATACGCTGCGCGTCCGCCTCGCCGCCGAGGAGACGCGTCGCGCCTACCGTTTCCTGCCGGGGCAATTCAACATGCTCTATGCCTTCGGCGCGGGGGACGTGCC
Organism: Deltaproteobacteria bacterium; assembly: GCA_020853015.1. GTDB lineage: Bacteria > UBA10199 > UBA10199 > DSSB01 > DSSB01 > DSSB01. Next base: position 3,968 of record JADYZQ010000247.1, on the reverse strand, counting down.
GATGTCGATCGTCTCGGACCCCGAGGACGGCGAGGTGATCGGCCACACGCTGCGCGCGGTGGGGCCGGTGACGAAGGCCTTGGCGACGCTGAAGGAAGGCGAGGTCTTGGGCCTGCGGGGGCCCTTCGGCAGCAGTTGGCCCCTGGAGGAGGCGAAGGGCAGGGACGTCCTGATCGTCACCGGCGGCCTGGGCTGCGCGCCGACCCTGGGCGCCTTGCACTACCTGTTTCGGCGCCGGGAGGATTACAGCGCCATCAAGATCGTCCACGGGGTGAAGGCCCCGAAGGACCTGATTTTGCACCGGCAGTTCGAGGAGTGGCGGCGCGCCCCCAACACCGAGGTACATCTCACGGCGGATCAATCCGGCGGGCGTTGGAAGCACAAGGTGGGCCTGGTGCCGCATCTCTTGGCCGAGGTCGCCTTCGATCCCGCCAAGACCCTGGTGATGATGTGCGGCCCCGAGGTCATGATGCGGCTGGCGATCAAGCAATTGATCTACAAGGGCCTCGCCGCCGAGCGCATCTACCTCTCGCTGGAGCGCAACATGAAGTGCGCCTTGGGTTTTTGCGGGCACTGCCAGTTCGGGCCCCAATTTATCTGCAAGGACGGTCCGGTCCTGCGCTACGACCGGATCCACGGCATCTTCAACCTCAAGGAAGTCTGAATGGCGAAGCGAAAACCCAAGCTGGCCGTCTGGAAATTCGCCTCTTGCGACGGCTGCCAACTGAGCCTGCTGGACTGCGAGGACGAGTTGCTCGCCTTGGCCGACGAGATCGAGATCGCGCAGTTCCTGGAGGCCTCGCAGGCCGTGGTCCGCGGCCCCTACGATCTTTCCTTGGTGGAGGGATCCATCACCACGCCGCAGGACGCCGAGCGGATTCAGCGGGTACGCCGCGTCTCCAAACACCTCGTCACCATCGGTGCCTGCGCCACGGCGGGCGGCATCCAGGCGCTGAGAAATTTTCAAGACGTGAAGGAATTCACCGCGGCCGTCTACGCGCGCCCGGAATACATCCGGACTCTCGAGCGCAGCACCCCCATCTCCGCCCACGTCCCGGTCGATTTCGAATTGAACGGCTGCCCCATCGACAAGGGGCAGCTGCTGGAGGTGATCGGCGCCTTCCTCAACCACCGCCGCCCGCAAATCCGCTCCCACAGCGTCTGCGTCGAGTGCAAGCGGCGGGGCACGGTCTGCGTGATGGTCGCGCAGGGGATTCCCTGCCTGGGGCCGGTGACCCACGCGGGCTGCGGGGCCCTCTGTCCCGCCTACCGGCGCGGCTGCTACGGCTGCTTCGGGCCGATGGAGTCGCCGAACACCGAGTCGTTGGGTGGGTGGTGGAAGCGGCTGGGCGTTCCGGCCGAGGACCTGGTGCGGGTCTATCGCACCTTCCAGACGGGGGCCGAGGCCTTCCGCGCGGCGAGCGAGGCGCATGACAAAGAAAAAGGATAAAAAGGCCGCCAAGGGCAAGACCCGGACCATCAAGGTCGACTACCTCGCCCGCGTCGAAGGGGAGGGGGCCCTCTACATCCGGCTGAAGGGCGACGAGGTCGCCGACGTGAAGCTCAAGATCTTCGAGCCGCCGCGCTTCTTCGAGGCCTTCCTGCGCGGGCGCGCCTTTCGCGAGGCGCCCGACATCACCTCGCGGATCTGCGGGATCTGTCCGGTCGCCTACCAGATGAGCGCGGCCCACGCCATCGAGGCCGCGCTGGGCCTGCGCGTGGACGGCCCGCTGCGCGCCCTGCGGCGCTTGCTGTATTGCGGCGAGTGGATCGAGAGCCATACCCTGCACATCTACATGCTGCACGCGCCGGACTTCCTCGGCTATCCCGACGCGATCCGCATGGCCAAGGATTTTCCCGAGGTCGTCCAGCGCGGACTCAGGCTCAAGAAGATCGGCAACGAAATCATGACCGTCGTCGGCGGTCGCGAGGTCCACCCGATCAACGTGCGGGTGGGAGGCTTTTACCGGGCGCCGCGGGTCGAGGAGCTCCGTGCCCTGATCGAGCCGCTGCGCTGGGCTCGGGAGGCCGCCCTCGAGACCCTGCGTTGGGCCGCGGGGTTCCGCTTTCCCAAATTCGAGCGCGACTACGAGTTCGTCTCGCTGCGGCACCCGGAGGAATATCCCCTCAACGAGGGTCGCATCGTCTCCAACCGGGGCCTGGACATCTCCGCCGCGGAATTCGAGGCGCATTTCGTCGAGGAGCATGTCCCGTATTCTAACGCCCTGCACTGCGTCTTGAGGGAGCGTGGGGCCTATTTCGTCGGGCCCATGGCCCGCTACAACCTGAACTTCGACAGGCTCTCGCCCTATGTCCAAGACGCCGCCCGCTCGGTCGGGATGAGGCCGTCGGAGCGCAATCCCTTCAAGAGCATCCTGGTGCGAAGCGTCGAGGTGCTCTACGCCTGCGACGAGGCCCTTCGGATCGTCGAAACCTATCGGGCCCCGGCGGAGGACCATCAAGAGGCTTCCCCGCGCGCGGCCGAGGGCCATGCCTGCACCGAGGCGCCGCGCGGCATCCTCTACCACCGCTATCGCCTGGACGCCGCGGGGGCGATCGAGGAGGCGAAGATCGTCCCGCCGACCTCGCAGAACCAGAAGACCATCGAAGCGGACCTGTGGCGTTTCATCCCGCCCTACGTCCGCCTGCCGCAGGAGGAGTTGCGGGGCTACTGCGAGCAGGCCGTGCGCAACTACGACCCGTGCATCTCCTGCGCGACGCATTTCTTGAAGTTGGAGGTGGAACGCGGATGAAGCGGATCATCGGCATCGGCAACGATTTTAGGCGGGACGACGCCGCGGGCCTCGTGGTCGCGCGGGCCCTGAAGGCGCGGGCGCCGGCGGGCTGCGAGGTGCTGGAAGCTAGCGGGGAGGGCGCCCAACTGATGGAGCTTTGGAAGGGCGCCGAGGCGGTGATCCTGATCGACGCCCTGCAATCCGGGCATAATCCCGGCGCGATCCGGCGCTTCGCGGCCCACCGCGAGGCCCTGCCGGCGCGGAGCTTTCGTTATTCCACTCACGCCTTCAGCCTGGGCGAGGCGATCGAGCTGGCCCGGGCCCTGGGGGAAATCCCGCCGCGCCTGGAGGTCTTCGGGATCGAGGGCCGGGATTTCTCCGCCGGGGAGGGGCTCACTCCCGAGGTTGCGGCGGCGGCACGGGCGCTTGCCGAGGAAATCTCCGCTATCATGAGGGAACCATGAAAGTCGCGGTCTTGGGGGCCGGCGCCTTCGGCACGGCCTTCTGCAAAATACTGGAACGCCACGATCACGAGATTTGCCTCTGGGCCTGGACCGAGGACGAGGCGCAGGGGCTGCGCCGGACCCGGCAAAACCCCAACATGCCCGGCGTCATGCTGGCGCCCGGCGTGAAGGTGACCAGCGACCTGCAAGAGGCTTTGAACGGCGCCAAACTGATCGTCGGCGTCACGCCCTTCAACGCGATTCGCGGGACGCTGGCCCAGGCCAAAGATTATCTGGAACCCGACTCCGTTCTCGTCAACGGCTCGAAGGGCCTGGAGATGGAGACTTTCCGCACGGCGGAACAGGTCTATCGCGAAGTCCTGCCGGCCGAGATCGCGGAGCGCGCGGTCTTCGTTTCGGGGCCGACTTTCGCCAAGGAGCTGGCCGCCGGACTGCCCGCGGCCTTGGTCGGGGCCTCCCAACGTCTGGAATCTGTCGAGTGGGTCCGCGAGGCCATCGCCTCCCCGACCTTTCGCATCTTTTCCTCGAAAGATACCGTCGGCGTCTGCCTGGCCGGCGCCTTGAAGAACGTCTACGCCATCGCGGCCGGCGCCTCCGACAGTTTGGGCTACGGCCTCAACGCCCGCGCGGCGCTCATCTCGAGGGCCTCCGCCGAGATGACCCAGCTGGGCGTCAAGCTGGGCGCGGATCCGATGACCTTCATGGGCCTGGCGGGCATCGGCGACCTGGTGCTGACCTGCACCGGCGACCTGTCGCGCAACCGCCGCCT
>JADYZQ010000246.1 GCA_020853015.1 Deltaproteobacteria bacterium | reverse complement strand
CGCGCCTCGGAATCATCGGCGGGAACGGCAGCGGCAAGACCACCCTGATGCGCACCCTGCTGGGCCTTCTCCCGCCGCTGCGGGGCGGCCTGAAGTGGGGCGACGGCACTTCCCTCGGCTACGTCCCCCAAGAAAACCAAGTCGACATGCTCTTTCCGCTCAGCGTCTTCGACCTGCTCAAGATGGGCGCCTTCGGGCGCCTGCCGCGCCTCCGCCGCGGCTCCAAGGCCCTCGAGAGCGAGCTGCGCGCCGTTCTCGAAGAGCTCGAGATCCTGCCGCTGCAAGACGCCTTGCTGCGCGACCTCTCCGGCGGAGAGAAGCAGCGCGCCCTGATCGGCCGCGCCTGGGTCGGCCGCCCGCAGGCGCTGCTGCTGGACGAGCCCTTCAACTCCCTGGACTACCGATTCAAGGAGCGTCTTTGGAAGATCTTCGCGGATTGGCAGCGGACGCGGCCCCTGACCTTGGTCCTGATCGACCACGATCTCAACCGATTGATCAATCAGGTCGAATACCTCATCGTCTTGGGACCCGAACGCGCCCTCTGCGGGCTCGCGACGGACGTCTTGCAACCCGAAACCCTCAGCCAGGCCTATGGAGCCCCCCTGCATGTCCACCGGGAAAACGATCTACTTCAGGTTCATTTTTTATAGCCTGATCACGGCGGGCCTGATCTTTGCCGGCTATCGCCTGCGACCGGAGGAGACCTTCTCCTTCTTCGAAAGCTGGGGGCTGTGGCGAGAGCCCATCCTGGCCGGCCTGCTCTGCGGCCTGCTCGCCTCGGGCCTTGGCGTCTACGTCCTGCTCAACCGGATCGTCTTCATCAGCTTAGGGATAGCGCAGGGCGCCAGCTTCGGAATCTTCCTTTCCTTCTTCATCGCCGGCGCGCTCGGAATCTCGCTGCACGACTCGCCCGTCTCCCTGTTGACGGGCTTGGGCGTCGCGCTGCTCGCCGCCCTGCTCTTCGCCTGGCTGCGCCGCGCGCGCCGCATCCCCGACGAGAGCCTGATCGGATTCCTCTACGTCGCCGCCTCGGGGCTCACGATTCTGCTGGCCGACCGCGTCGCGGAGGGGCACCACGGGGTCGACGACCTGCTCTTCGGCAACGCGGTCGCGGTTACCGCCTTCGACCTCAAGGTGATCGCGGGGGTGACCGCGCTGCTTTTCGCCGCGCACTTTTTCTTCCGCCGAGAATTCCTTTATACCAGCGCCGATCCCGAATTCATGCGGGTCAAGGGCGTCCCCGCCAAGCTTTGGACGATGCTGCTGTATTTCACGCTGACCTTGGGCATCACCTTCAATCTCAAGACCCTCGGCGGCCTCCCGGTCTTCGCGCTGATGGTCGTCCCGCCGCTGATCAGCCTGAAAGGCGCCCACGGGATGCGCGAGGCCTTCGCGGTCTCGGTCCTGCTGGGAGCGGTGATCCCGCCCTTGGGCTATTATTTCTCCTTCATCTACGCCTTTCCCACGGGGGCCAGCCTGATCGCGGTGGCCTGCATCTACACCCTGTTCAGCTTTGCGGAGGGCCGGGTCGGCTCGCGGATCGCCGCCCGGGGGCGGGCGTGAAGGCATCGGCGCCGCTCACCCTCGCGCTGGTCGGCATGGGCTCGGCGGGCCGCTCGCGGCAGCGGGCCTGCGCCGAGGTCGAGGGCATCGCGCTCGTCGCGCGGGTCTCGCGGCGGTCGGGCGCCGGGGATCGACCGCTTTCGGAAGTCCTGCAAGACCCCGCCGTGCAGGCCTTGGCGATCTCCACCGAAAACACCGCACACGCCGACTTAGTCGAGGCCGGACTCAAGGCCGACAAGCACGTCCTCTGCGACTACCCGCTCGCGCTAAACGGGGCTCGGGCCCGCGAATTTTTTGATTTGGCGCGCAAGGCCGGCCGGGTGCTGCACGTCGAGCACATCGCCCTGCTTTCCGAAGAGCACCGGAATCTCAAGGCGGAGATCGCGCAGGCGGGCCCGCTCGTCAAGGGCGAGTACCTCTTTCAGGGCGGTTGGAACGAAAAACTCGCCGACACCGCTTACACCGGCCCCTATCCCTTCCTGTCGGTCTCTCGGCTGGTCCAGGTCGCGGATCTCTTCGGGCCCTTCGCGGTCGAGTCGGCGCGCGCCGAAGCGAAGCCGGGGGGCTTTTCGCTGCACCTCCACCTCCGATTTCCGGAAGGCGGAATCCTCGGCTTCACCGAGGAGCGCCTGGCGGGACTGCCGCGCCGCCGCAGCCTGGCCGCGGAGTGCGAGCGCGGCTCCGTCGCCTTGAAGGCGGGAACGATGGGCGGAGGGCTTTTCGCGAAGGACCTGGCGTGGTTTCGCGACCGGGTCTTGGCGGGAAAGCCCTGTTATTACGACGAGAAGTCGATGTTGGAAATTTTGGATCGGCTGACGGCCCTGTAGGGGTGAACTTGTGTTCGCCCCTACGGCAGGATCAGCATGCAGTCCCCATAACTGAATAAGCGATACTCCCGCTCGATCGCCTCCCGATAGGCCCTGAGGATGAACTCCCGCCCCGCCAGCGCGCTCACCAGCATGAGCAGCGTCGACTTCGGCTGGTGAAAATTGGTCAGCAACAGATCCACGCAGCGGAACTCGAAGCCCGGACGGACGAAGAGCTCCGTCTCCCCCGCGGTCCGGCCCGTCAGGGTCCAGCTTTCCAACGCGCGCAGCGAGGTCGTCCCCACCGCCAGGACGCGCCCGCCGCGCTCCCGGCAGCGGCGCAGGGCCGCGAGGGTTTCCCCGGGGATCTCGTAATATTCCGCGTGCATCTTGTGCTCGG
>JADYZQ010000245.1 GCA_020853015.1 Deltaproteobacteria bacterium | reverse complement strand
TAGGTGATCTCGGTCTTGCCGTGCTTGCGGTTGATGAAGTCGTCGACCATGCCGCTGCCCAGCGGGCCGGGGCGGTAGAGGGCCACCAGGGCGACGATGTCCTCGAAGCAGTTGGGCTTCAGCCGCACCAAGAGGTCGCGCATGCCGCTGGATTCGAGCTGGAAGATCCCCAGGCCGTCGCCCGCGCAGAGGCTTTGGTAGACCTTGGGATCGTCGAGCGGGATCTCGTTCAACTTGAGGTCGATGCCGCGGGTGCGCTTGACGATCTTGACCGCGACCTCGAGGACAGTGAGCGTCTTCAGGCCCAGGAAGTCGAACTTCACCAGGCCGATCTTCTCGACGCCCTTCATATCGAACTGGGTGATGACCTCGTTGTCCGGGCCCTTGTAGAGGGGACAGAACTCGGTGAGCGGCCGGTCGGCGATGACGACCCCGGCGGCGTGCATCGAGGCGTGCCGGGTCAGGCCCTCGAGGGAGCGGGCGATCTGCATCAGCCGCTTCACCTGGGCGTCCGACTTCTCCATTTCCTGAAGGCGCGGCTCCTGCTTGAGGGCCTCCTCCAGGGTGATGTTGAGGGTGTTGGGCACCAGCTTGGCGATCTTGTCGACGTCGCCGTAGGGCATGTCGAGGACGCGCCCGACGTCGCGGAGCACCGCCTTGGCCTTCATCTTCCCGAAGGTGATGATCTGCGAGACGTGCCCGTACTTGCCGCGCACGTACTTGATGACCTCGTCGCGCCGGTTCATGCAGAAGTCGATGTCCATATCCGGCATGCTGATGCGCTCGGGGTTGAGGAAGCGCTCGAAGAGCAGGTCGTAAGGTATCGGATCGATGTCGGTAATTTTCAGGCAATAGGCCACCAAGGACCCCGCCGCCGAGCCGCGGCCAGGCCCCACCGGGATCTTCTGGTCCTTGGCATAGGTGATGAAGTCGGAGACGATCAGGAAGTAGCCGGAGAAGCCCATCGGAACGATGATATCCAGCTCGACCTTGAGGCGCTCGAGGTAGGCTTGCTTCGCCTTTTCGGGGTCGCCCTTGACGCGGGGTTCGATCTCCTTCCAGCGGGCTTCAAAGCCCTCATAACTGCGCCTCCGCAGATAGGCGTCCAAGTCCTCGCCCTCGGGCGGGGCGTACTTGGGGAAGTAGTAGTTCTTGTCGTTGAACGCGAAATCACATTGCTCCGATATTTTAACAGTATTTTCAATAGCTTCTGAAATAAAACTAAAGCTTTGCTCGATCTCTTTCGGACTCTTCAAGTAGCGCTGCTCGCTCAAAAACTCGGCCCGCTCCTCCTCTTCCTGGAGGGTCCGGCCGCTCTGGATACATTGGAGGGCCAGGTGGGCGACGTGATCTTCCTTCTTGAGGTACTTGCAGTCATTGCTCGCGACCAGGGGAACACCGTGTTCTTTGGCGAAGGGCAGGACCATGTCTTGGACCTTCTTCTCCAGGGCCAAGCCGTGGTCCTGCAGCTCGAGATAGAAGCGGTCCGGGAAGGTCTCTCGAAGGTAGGCAACCGCCTCCTTGGCCTGCTCGACCTCGTTTTTGGAGAGACGGCGGTGAATCTCGCCGTGCATGGTCCCGGAGAGGGCGATCAGCCCCTCGGAGTGCTTTTTTAAGATCTCTTTGTCGAGGCGGGGCTTGTAATAAAAGCCCTCGAGATGGGCGATGCTAAGCAGGCGGCAGAGGTTTTGGTAACCGGTCTTGTTTTGGACCAGGAGGATCAGGTTGGCGAGGAAGTGGTCCTTGCGCTTGACGTCGCGGGTCTCGATGCCGCCGCCGGTCAGGTAGTAGACCTCGGCCCCGAAGACCGGCTTGATCCCGGCGGCCTTGGCCTTCTCATAGAACTCGAGGGCGCCGAACATATTGCCCGCGTCGGTCAAGGCGCAGGCCTTCATGCCGAGCTCTCGGACCCGCCCGCAGAGGGCCTCGAGGGTGATGGCCCCTTCGAGCAGCGAATACTGCGAATGGACGTGGAGATGGACGAAATCCACGTTTACTCCCATTCAATGGTCGCCGGCGGCTTGGAGGAGATGTCGTAGACCACGCGGTTGATCCCCCTCACCTCGTTGATGATGCGGTTGGAGATGCGCCCCAAAAGGTCGGAAGGCAGAGGGACCCAGTCGGCCGTCATGCCGTCGACGCTGCTCACGCAGCGGACCGCCAAGACGTTTTCGTAGGTGCGCTCGTCGCCCATCACGCCGACGGTCTTGATGGGCAGCAACACCGCGAAGGACTGCCACACCTTGTAGTACCAATCGGCGAACTTGATCTCGGAGACGAGGATGTCGTCGGCCTCCTGCAGCAGGCGAATCGCCTCGGGCGTCACCTCGCCCAGGATGCGGATCGCCAGGCCGGGACCGGGAAAGGGCTGCCGGTGCGTCAGGGCCTTGGGCATGCCCATCTGGGCGCCCAGCTCGCGGACCTCGTCTTTGAACAGCTCGCGCAGCGGCTCGACCAGGGCCAGACCCATGCGCTCGGGGAGGCCGCCGACGTTGTGGTGGCTCTTGATCGTGGCGCTGGGACCCTTGAAGGAGACCGACTCGATGACGTCGGGATAGAGGGTGCCCTGGGCCAGGAATTTGGCGTCCTGGATCTGCTTGGCCATCTCCTCGAAGACGTAGATGAATTCGTTGCCGATGATCTTGCGTTTCTGCTCGGGATCGGTGACGCCCTTAAGGCGGCTCAGGAAACGTTCGCTCGCGTCCACGTAATGGAGCTTGATCTTGAAGTGCTCGCGGAAGGTGTCCTGAACCTTCTGCGCCTCGTCCTTGCGCAGCAGGCCGTTGTTGATGAAGATGCACTCGAGCTGGTCGCCCACCGCCTCGTGGATCAAGAGCGCGGCCACGGTGGAGTCGACGCCTCCGGATAGGCCGCAGATCACTTTCCCCTTTCCTACCTGGGCGCGGATCTTTTCTTTTTCCGTCTGCAGGAAGGCCGCCATGTTCCAGTCGGCCTTAAGCCCGGCGATGTGGAAGAGGAAATTGTGCAGGATCTGGACGCCCTCTTCGGTATGGACGACCTCGGGGTGGAACTGGACGCCGTAGATCTTCTTGCCGGGGTCGGCGATCGCGCAAAACGGCGTGTTGTCGCTCTCGCCGATCTTGTGGAAGCCCGCGGGGATCTTCTCGAGGCTGTCGCCGTGGCTCATCCAGACGACGCTCTTGGCCTTGACGCCGCGGAACAAGGGCGACCCGGCGTCGGCCTCGAAGGTGGCGCGGCCGTACTCGCGCTTGTTGGAGGGCGTCACCTTGCCGCCCAGGTGATGGGCCAAGAGCTGGATCCCGTAGCAGATCCCCAGGATCGGGACGCCCAATTCGAGGATCTTGAGGTCGAGCCCCGGCGCGTCCTTGCCCAGCACGCTGGCCGGCCCGCCGGACAGGACGATCGCCTTCGGCGCGAAGGCGCGGATCTTGTCGATGCCATAGTTGAAGGGCTGTATTTCGGAGTAGACGTTTTGCTCGCGGATGCGGCGGGCGATCAGCTGGGTGTATTGGGAGCCGTAGTCTAGGATTAAAACCTTGTCCATATTGCCAGCACCGACCTCAATCCATATGATAATTCGGGGCCTCTTTGGTGATCACCACGTCGTGCACGTGCGACTCTTTCAAGCCCGAGCTGGTGATCTGCACGAACTTCGCCCGCTCGCGCAACTCCTGCAAGGTCGCGCAGCCCGTATATCCCATGCCGGAGCGCAGGCCGCCGACCAGCTGGTAGACGTTGTCGGCCAAGGGGCCGCGCGAGGGCACCATGCCTTCGATGCCCTCGGGAACGAACTTGCCGGTGGAACGTTTGTCGTCTTGGAAATAGCGGTCGCTGCTCCCCTGCAGCATCGCGCTCACCGAGCCCATGCCGCGATAGACCTTGAAGCTGCGCCCCTGATACAGCACCAGCTCGCCGGGCGACTCGTCGGTACCGGCGAAGAGACTGCCGATCATGACGCTGGAGGCGCCCGCCGCAAGGGCCTTGGTGAGGTCGCCGCTGTACTTGATACCGCCGTCGGCGATGAGGGGGAGGTCGAACTCCTTGGCCGCCTTCGCACAGCGCAGGATGGCCGTCAGCTGCGGCACGCCGACACCCGCCACCATCCGAGTGGTGCAAATGCTGCCGGGGCCGATGCCGACCTTGAGGCCGTCGACGCCGGTCTTGGCCAGGTCTTGCACGGCCTGCTCGGTCGCGATGTTGCCGGCGACGAGCGGGGTCCGAGGGAATTTCGTCTTCACCGCCTTGGCGGCCTCGATCACGCCCTTGGAGTGGCCGTGGGCGGTGTCGATGATCAGGACGTCGACGCCGGCCTTGATCAGCGCCTCCGCGCGAGTCAACGAGTCGGGGCCGGTGCCTATGGCGGCTCCGACCAGCAGCCTGCCGAGCGAATCTTTCACCGCTAGCGGATTTTTTTCGGTCTTCTCGATGTCCTTGATCGTGATCAGGCCCTTCAAGTCGCCGTTGGCGTCGGTCACCAAAAGTTTTTCGATGCGGTTCTTGTGCAGCAGTTCCTTCGCCTCCTCGAGGGTGACCTTCTCGGAGACGGTGACCAGCTTCTTGGTCATGAGGTTGGAGACGGGCTGGTTGAGGTTTTTCTCGAATCGGATGTCGCGGTTAGTGAGGATGCCTACCAGCTTCTTGCCCTCGGTGACGGGGACGCCCGAGATGTTGTTATGGTCCATCAGCTCTATCGCGGCGCTGAGCTTCTCGTTGGGCGAGAGCGTGATGGGGTTGAGGATCATCCCGCTCTCGGACTTTTTGACCCGCTCGACCTCGAGGGCCTGGTCGGCGGCGGACATGTTTTTGTGGATAATGCCGATGCCCCCGCACTGGGCCATGACGATCGCGGTGCGCGACATAGTGACGGAGTCCATCGCGGCGGAGACGAGCGGGATATTCAGTTCGAGGGATTTGGTGAGCCGAGTCTTGGTGTCGACGTCCTTGGGAAGGACCTCGCTCTTACCCGGCAGCAACAAAACGTCGTCGAAGGTAAGGGCCAACTCGGTGATTTTGTCCAACATGCCAGGTCTTTAGTGAACAATCCCTGGCAGGTCAATAGTTTTGTCGGCTCCAGGAACCGTCCCAGGCGCGAAAAAAAACCCCGCTCCGGAAAGCCCGAAGCGGGGTTGGAAAGGGTTCAACGGCCTTTAGCCGTGACGTTTGCGAAAGCTCAAGAAGGCCAAGCCTCCCAGCGAAGCGAGAATGGCCAGCGCCAGTCCGTGGCTGGGGACCGAGGCCGCGGTGTTCAGCGAGCAAGCGTAGCCGCCGCAACCCGGACCGCCCTTCTCACCCCAGCCGCCGCTGCCTTGGAGACAGCCGGCGAAGACCGGCGGCGGCGTCGGAGAAGGTGTCGGAATGCATTGCTCCGGCACGTAGCAGTCGGGGTCGCAACCCGGGATCGGGGCACCCGTCACCTCACGGCAGGAGTCGCCGGTGGGGGCCGCACAACCCGCCGGACAGCAGAAGTCGGCGTCGGGCTCGCAACCTAACTCGGTGACGTCGCAAGTTCCCGATGTGTTGCAGATGTTGGTGGTGCAGAGATTGCCGTCTTCGCAAACTTGGCCGGGAAATTGCCCCCCGTTGGGATAGGGAGGGCCGGGAAAGATGATCGCCGGCGGATCCACGCAGATTGAGTCAAGCTGGGCCTGATCGTCGGGAATCACCAGACAAGTGCCGTCGTATCCCGGCGTGCGGCAATCGATGGAACAGGTCTCGCAGCCCTCGCCCTCGTCGGGCTCGCAGATGCCGTTGCCGCAGTTTTCGAGAGTGGCCAAACCTTCCGGGATGCAGTTGCGACAATCGACACTGGCATCCGGCGTCAGGGTATAGTCGCAGCCGCTGGGATTTTCGGGATCCGGGGTGCTGAACGGAAGGCAGACGCCGGCGCGGCATTCGTTGCTCTCGGTGCCGCCGGAGATGCCATTGCAGAAATCATCGTTGGGCGCGCAGATCGGGTCTTCGCAGAAACCCGGGGAATTATTGACGTTCAATTGTTCGGTGCAGCCGGTCCAGCAGCCCGGCTGGGTGGGATCCGTCAGCGGACAGGCGGGATTGGGCGTGGCGGCCGGGTCGAAATTCGGCCCCGCGCCGTTGTCGATGGCGCATTGGAACTGCTGCGCTACCTGGTTGAAGGAGCAAAACTCGCCGTTGCAGACGTTGCAGGCGACGGCCAAGGGATCGCCGCTGTCGCAAGCCGCGGTATCGCATTGGTCGCCCGGCGTGCTGTAGACCGGTTTGATCCAGCCTGGAAAGGCTCCGACGCTAAGGATGCCTAGCGCCAATAAGAAAAAGAGCGGCAATATCAAGCCGCTCAAAGATCGCTTATTTTTTTGGATATATCGGGACATCTTTGATCCTCCGCGTTTCGATTGATGGTTTCGATCGAATCCAGCCCAGGTGAACTCGCCTAAAATAAAGATTTGACCAAAAAAGGTCAAGATTTTAATCACTTAGGCATGAAGCCCCGAGCAAAGCGCCCCGCCGCCGCCCCGGCCTTGCTTTTGGCCCTGCTGGGCCTGGGTTATTTCCTCTATTTTTTCCACCAAATCGGCCTGGCGGAGCAGCCCTATTGGGACGAAAGGATCTACGTCAATGCGGCCCGGGCCTATCGGGACCTGGCCAAGCCCTACCCCAATCCCGAACACCCACCCCTCGGAAAGCAGATCCTCGCCTTCGGCATGGGCCTATGGGGCGACCAACCGCAGGGCTGGCGTTTCTTCTCCGCCCTGGCCGGCGCCTTGAGCGGCGTCCTCGTGGTGCTCCTCACCCAGGAGCTTACAAAAAGGAAGGGGGTGGCCGCCTTCGTCGGCGCACTTTGGTTTTTGGACCCGCTATTGTATTTGCATTTTCGCCTGGGGATGCTGGACCCGCCCCTTCTGCTCTTCTTGCTTGCGGCGACCTACGCCGCCCTGCGTTTTTGGAAAAATCCAGGGATCTCTCTTCCCTGGCTCTATCTGACGGGCCTATTTCTCGGGCTGGCCTTGGCGACGAAGATGCTCGCCCTGGTATTGGCGCCCGTTTTTTGGACCCTGGCCGCCGATCGGCTGAGGCGCGGCGAAAAAAACTGGAGGACTTTGCTCCATGGGTTCTGCGCGTGTCTGCTAATCCCGGTGGCCGTCTATTGCGGGTCCCACGCCCTCCAAGGCTACAGCCCCGCCGAAACCTGGCGCCTGTGGCTTTACAACTTGGACTTCCATCAATACCACCGCGGCGCAGTCAACATGAGCAGCCGTTGGTACGAATGGCTCTACGTGGGCAAACCCCTATGGTACTTTTGGAAGCAGCTCGAAGACGGCCGGGTACGGGCTGTCTTGGGAACGGGCAACCTGGTGCTCTGGATCGGGGCGGAATTTTTGACGCTTTACGCGGTCTTTCGCCGACGCCGCAGCCCCGAAGTCTGGGCCGTTGCGGCCCTGGTCTTGATCCAATTCGTTCTCTACGCCTTCAAGCCTAACACCTTCCTGCAATACATGGTCCTCATCCTGCCCTTCTTCTACATACTCATGGGCGTGGGAATCGCGGATCTCTTCGACCGCTTCGAGGGCCGCTACCGGCGTATCTTGCAGATCGACCTCGCCTGCTTCTATTTAGGTTCCTTCCTGGTGTTTTGGAATTATCTCCCCTACCTGCAAGGCAGGCCCATGAGCCGCCAGACCTTCGAGGCGGTGGGGGCGATGGGCAAGGCCCTCCCCCCGGAGAGGCCATAAAAAAACCCCGCCTCGCGAACGAGACGGGGTTAAATGGGACAATATAGGCTCTAGTCGTGACGCCGGCGCAGATTGCGGTAGGCGCCGAACCCGAACAATCCGGCCAAGGAAAGCGCCAGGCTCAGGCCGGGCACCGCCGTGGCCGCGGGATTGAGCGCGCAGGCCGCTCCGCCGCAGCCGGGGCCGCTCTTCTCGCTCCAACCGCCGCCGCCCTCAAGGCAGCCGGCGAAGACCGGCGGAGGGGTCGGAGACGGGGTCGGGATGCATTGCTCGGGGATGTAACAGTCGACGTCGCACTCCGCCCTGGGTAATATTCCCTGGGCGTCGGCTTCGGCGCAGGTGAGGCCGGCCGGAGGCGCTTGACAACCGCTAGCGCAGCAAAAATCAGCGACATCCACCGAACAGGATTTGGGCTGTGAGCCGCAGGTCGCATTGCCGCCGCTTCCAAAATTACAGAAGTTGTCCGTGCAGAGATCTCCATCTTCGCACTCGCCGAAGGTCGAGTTGTACGGAGGGCCGTCAAAGACTATGCCGCTCTCGTCGCATACTCCCTGTCCGATTTCCGAGAAAACCGGGTCATTCGCGGGTAAGGGGCAAGTGCCGGCCGGAAATCCGGGCAATCGACAGTCTTCCGAACAGGTGCCGCAACCCTCGCCCAAGCCGGGTTCGCAGATGCCGTTGCCGCAACTGTCGAAGTCCGCGGGAGCCGGAGTGGCGCAAACGAAGCAAACATCGGGGGCCGCGTCGGGCGTCAATGAATAGTCGCAACCGCTGGGATTGCCAAGATCGGGATTTTGAGGATCGGCGCCAGGCAGGCAAACCGCGGTCCGGCACTCGTTGGAAGTCGTACCGCCCGATATGTCGTTACAAAAAACGTCGTCCGGCAGACACTCGGTTCCCTGCTCATTACAAACATAGCAACCGGGAAAGCCGGCGGCTTGGCAGGATCCAGGCGCTCCCGGCGGAGCCGTCTGCGTGCATAACTGCGCCCATGCCGAAGAAGCGCTCAACAAGATAAACGCCGCTCCCAGCCATGATAATTTTAATTTTGACATATTATATCTCCTTTTCGAATGACCGCGGGGAGACTGCCAAAAAAAAACAATCCACCCCATCCCAAGTGACCCAAAAGGGTCATGAAGGAAAAAACCAAATAGTTCAAGCAAATATGTACCCATCCGCAAGCTGCTTTGGCTTGTCCGTGGGCCGGGTTTGCTTGTAAAAGACCCTTATGCCCCTGGTCCTAGCCTGTCTTAAAACAATCCTGCTCTTCACCCTGACGGGACTAAGTCTCTTTCGCCTCGCGCCTCGGGCAATCCGCGAGATCCACTCTTGGACCGACCGAATCCTGCTCTCCCTGCTCACCGGCATTGCCTTCTACACCCTCTTTTTTCTTCTCGCCCAAGGACTCTTCGGCCTGCCGCTCACGGAAGTCACGGTCTGGGGCGTCTTCGCCCTGATCCTCGCCGCGGGGGCGGGCGTCGAGGTCTACCGGCGCCGCAAGCATCTCCAAACCGGCTTCGAGGAGTCCGAGTCCGAAGACAAAGACGAAGCCCGCCCGCCCTTGGCGGGACGCGCCCTCAAAGAAATCCTCCTCCTGGGCACCCTGGCCCTGATCTTCTTCTTCAGCCTCAATATTCGGCTGCAAAACGGTCTCAAGTGGCCGGACAAGCTGCTCGACGCCGATCCCTACCGGCACCACATCCGCACCGAGGCGCTCATCCAGACCGGGCAGCTCTCCAAATTCGATCCCTATCTGGTCGGCGAGGTTCCGATCTTCGAGCTGCAGGGCTGCTACATCTTGGCGGGCGTCATCGGGGTCTCCGGGCCTTTTTCGGCCTGGGCGCTCTGGGCCTGGGGCGCCCAGGTGTTCGGCGCCTTGAGCGCCCTGTCTTTGTATCTCTTCGCCAAACTCGGGCTTAGGGCCATCGTCCAGCAGGACCTGGGTCCTGCTCCGAAGGCCAAGAAGAAGGGGCCCGCTCCGCCCTACCTGCGCGCCGAGACCGTCGCGACCTTCCTGGGTCTGATCGCCGCGGCGCTGTGGGGCGCCTCGCCCGTCCACATCCTGCGCACCAACGCCGGCTTCTCCGAGGCCTACGCCATCCCGATGCTGGCCCCCGCCCTGCTCTTCTACCTCTGGGCCGCGCAGAGCCGAATCTGGGGCGACTTCGTCTGGTTCGGCGTCTTCTTCACCGCCCTGGCCTTCATCAATCCCGTGCCCGCGGTCTTCGTCGTGCCCTTCTTCGCCGTCCACGCCGGCTACGTCTTTTGGAAGACCCGCGACCCGCGCTGGATCTACGGCAACCTGATCGCCGGCGGGATCTTCCTCGCCTGCCTGTTGGTCTGGAACTGGAAATTCCTCGCCACGCCGCTCTTCACCGGCGCGCTCGCCACCGGCAAGGCCGGCACCGAGGGCATCCTCAAGGCGATGGGGCAAAACCCCACCTTCGTCGAGAAGCTGCGCGCCGGCTGGGAGACCTTCTCGCGCGAGATCTTCCGCAACCTGGGCTTTTTCAACCTGGCCGGCGGCTGGACGGGGAGATTTTTCGGCGCCCTGGGCCTGAACAACCTGGGCACCAAGGTCTTTTTGGATACCCTGGCCGTGGGCGGCGCCTTCGCCGGCTCTTTCTGGATCTTTTGGAACGGCCGCGAGCGGCGGCCCCGCGTCGACGAGGGGACGATGTTTTTCTTCCTCTCCTACGCCTTTTTCTTCCTGATCCTCTTCCTCATCCCCTTCGGCTTCATCTCCTTCACCTCCAAGTACTACCGTTACTTGCTGCCGATCAGCCTGAGTCTTTCCTGCATGTTCGCCTATTTCGCCTGGCGGGTGGTCCTGGCCCTCGCCCGGCAGGACCGCAAGCGGCTGGCGGGATTGGTCCTCGCCACCCTGCTGGCCCTGGCGGTGAACCGCGACGGCACCACCTGGGGCGGATGGATCCTGAATTGCACGCAAGAGGAATACGCGGCGGCCGACTGGATCAACAAGCACGCGCCGAAGGACGCCAAACTCATCGCCAACTGGTATACGGGGGATTATTTGCGCAGCCTTACGCTCCGCAACGTCGTGATCAGCGATTACGCGCGCGTGGAGGTGCGGGTCGCGATGGAGAAGTTCAAGCTGAACACCCCCATCCTGCCGCGCAATCCCGACAAGGTGGTGGAATACGTGCGGGACAACCCCGGCGAGTACTACCTAATCACCGCCAAGTGGGGACCCTGGGGGCGTTATCAGGACAACCCGCACTTCGAGCTGCTGGAGAGCTTCGGAAAGAATCCCAAGACGCAGGCGAGGGTCTTCAAGGTGCACCGCGAGGCGCCGGGGACGGCGTCGGAGGGGGATTCGGCTAATTCGTCTCGGGGACCTGCTTCGCCTTGATGGCGACCAGTTGGCTCAAGGCCGCGCCCTTGACGGGCTCGGGGGCGTCGGAGGTCTTCACCAACATCTCCAACAAGATATTCTCAGCTTCGGTGGGCTGACCCATGGCCAGGAATACCCGCGCCATCCCCAGCTTACCGCGATACCGGAAAGGGTCGTCCTTCAGATCGGCGATCTCCTGGTAGACGGTCAAGGCCTCGGAGTATTTCTTCGCGTTTTCCAGGGCCACGCCTTGGGCTAGCCGCGCGACCGAGTACAGGACGAAGGACTTCGACTCGGCGCTTTTTTGGAAAGATTGTGCCGAGGGCTCCCACTGGGACTGCGCGGCCAGCGCGCCGCCCAACTGAAGGGCGACCACGTCGCGCAGGGGCTTGGGAGGGTCTTGCTTCGCCAAGGTTTCCCAAGCGCCCGTCGCCTCGGCCCCCTGGGCCTGCTCGGCCTTCATGTAGTCGAGGGCGAGGTCGTGCATTTTCTTGCCGACCAGGTAGCGCTGGAGGGCGTAGCCGCCGAAAGCCAGCAAGATAGCGCCGATCAGGACGTAAAACTTATTCTGATGGACCAGAAAGTACCGGACGACGTGATCGAAGAAGGAGACGAACTCGTCGGGCTTGGGGGCCTTGGATTTGGGGGGACGGTTGTATTGCGCCACGGCGTACCTCTAGGATTTTTTGAACGGGTCCGGGTATAGACTGGAAAGCTTCAGGACTTCAACCGAAGAAGCGCGGCCGACCACCACGTCGATGTCCCCGGCCAGCTCCCAGAGCACCTGGC
>JADYZQ010000244.1 GCA_020853015.1 Deltaproteobacteria bacterium | reverse complement strand
CGTGAAATCGTAGTCCTAAGCCGCTATGATGGGATCTCGAGGATCCTGAATTCCGGATTGGAGGCTTCTTGGCACGCACCTTGGCTCGCGCGGCGGACGAAAAAGTTCAGTGGGTTAGATCTCTTCCTTTTATCCTTGCTCACCTGATGCCCTTGGCCGCGATCTGGACCGGAGTCCGGCCGCGCGATTTCGTGATCTGCACGGTCCTCCTCTTCGGGCGGATGTTCTTCATCACGGCGGGCTACCACCGCTATTTCGCCCATCGCAGCTACAAGCTGGGCCGCGTCATGCAATTTATCATGGCCTTCGGCGCGATGACCTCTTCGCAGAAAGGCGTACTGTGGTGGTCGGGCTATCACCGGCACCACCACCGTTACTCCGACCTGCAAGAGGACATCCACTCTCCTAAAAAAGGTTTTTGGTGGAGCCACATGGGTTGGATCATGTGCTCGAAGTACCACAAGCCCGACCACTCGCTCATCCCTGACTTCGCGAAATACCCCGAGCTGCGCTTCTTGGATCGTTTTTGGGCCTTGCCGCCGTTGATCTTGGCCGTGTCGGTGCTGTTGCTGTGGGGTTGGAGCGCCCTGTGGATCGGCTTCTTCCTCTCGACGGTCCTGCTTTGGCACAGCACCTTCTTCATCAATTCGCTGGCGCATGTCTTCGGGCGCCGCCGCTACGTGACCACCGATACCTCGCGCAACTCCCTGTTGCTGGCCTTGCTCACGATGGGCGAGGGCTGGCACAACAACCACCATCATTATCAGGCCTCGGTCAACCAAGGCTTCTTCTGGTGGGAGATCGACGTGACCTATTATATTTTGAAGGGCCTGGAGTTTCTCGGGCTCGCCCACGACCTGCGCAAACCGCCCGCGGCGGCCCTGAAGCGCAACCTGATCCGCGACGGGCATCTCGACATCGGCATGCTGAAAGACCTGCCCGCCAAGGCCTTGGACGCCATCACCCAAACCGCGCAACACACCAAAGAACGCATCGTCGAGGCGACCCAGCAGGTGGCGGGGAGCATCGCCACGACGGCGCAGCAGACCAAGGACCGTCTCGTCGAGGCCACGCAAGAGGCCGCCGAGAGCCTCGCCGGCGCGGGCCGTCCGGGTATCGATTCCGTCGCGCGCTGAACGCGGTCCCATTCCTCTTCCTGATTTAGCAGCCCGTCTCCTTTCCCTTATCTAGGACACTTTTCCGTACAGGCGCGTTTTTTCGCGCTTGGATTTTTTAAGCAACAATCCCTCCGCCGCTCCGAAAGCTTGGCAAAGCCATCTTTTATATAACGGGCCCTTTAGAGGGCGGGGCACATGTTCACGATATCCGGCGACACGCGGCCGAAGATGGCCGCGCCTGCGCCATCATACCGATCTGTCCGACATCCATTAAGTTCAGAGGCCGGCGTTCCCGCGGCGCATGAGCGGCGCGAATGGCTGGCGATGCTGCGCGCCGATCCGGCCTGGTCCCGGAAATTCGCGCAAAACCGCGAGTGGTTCGCCTTGGGCGAGGAAACGGACCCGGCGCTCTTCGACGCCGCCGTGCTGCAATTCGCGCAGCGCCTCGAGTCGGAGGAACACGGAGACGTCGCCGCGGCCTTGTACGGGGCCGTCGAGGGATTCGCCCGCGCCTCGGAATATGCGCCGCGGGCCCGGAGTCGCCTCGAGGTCTTGCGCGGCGGCTCGGCCTTCGGCGACCGCGCCGAGATCCTGCTGCGGCGTTTCGGCGAGGAGGCCCTCGATCCCGCGGTTTTGGCGGGTTTCTTCGCCGGCGGCCTGGCCTATCGCCTGGGCCGCGCCTGGGGTTTGGGTCGCCTCGCTTCGAGTCCGGCCTCGTCGCTCCTGAGTCATTCTTTCCTGAGGCGTTCCGCGGCCGCGACGATCGGATTTAGTTTCGAGGTGCCCGCTTTCGTCTTGGCCGCGCGGGGCGCCTCCGCGCTGCTGGGCAGGCCCGGGGCCTTGGACGGATCCGGCTTGGGCCGAGAGCTCGCTTCGGCCGCCGCGGTCTTGGGGCCGATGAAGCTTGTCGCGGCGGGTGGAACGGCGCTGGCCGGCCGCGCCTTCGAGCGATCCCCCGCGATGCGCGGCGCCTTCGTCGGGGCCTCGGCGTTGGGCGGGATCTTTCTCGGCCATCGCCTCGAGCAGGCCTTGGGGCTCAAGCCCGGACAGGCGGCCGTCTTGACGCTTTTGGATTCCCTGGTGCTCTTGCTGCAGGCCCGCGTCGGCGGCGGGCTGCTGGAGGCGACGGTCCTCGGCCGTCTGCGCCCTTGGGAGCTGAGCTTGGAGCGGCGCTTGAGCCTTCCGCAAAGTCCGACGCCGCCCGTCCCCGGACCGAGGCCTTTGGAATTCGCCGCGGCGCGCGCCTACGCGGGCGTCCCTTCGCCCTCGGCGGCGAAGGTCGATCCCGCACCGGCCAAAGGTTTCGGCGTTTCGCTGATGAGTTCGACGCGCGACGGGGGCTTCTCGCCCAAACTCGTCGCCTTCGAGCGCGGCGCCCTAGCCTGGGGCGGAAGCGGGGCCCTGCAGTGGCTCTTGGAGCTACGCCGCCATTATGAGAGCAAGGCCGGTGCCGGAAAGTCGGAGGCGCTCGAACTGTGGTGGATCCCCGAGAGTCCGGTGGATACCGTGCTGCTCAACGACTTCGGCATGCGCTATCGCCGGGAGCAGGGGCTCTTGGAGCGCGTCAACGTCGCCTCGCGGCCCGCGGTGCGCGCCTTCTGGCCGGTGCTGCGCAAGGGCGAGGCCTTCGTCCACACCGCCGATCTCTCCAGCGACATCGGCAGGGTCTTGAACAAATGGACGGAACGGGAGGACCCCGGCCTGCGCGCCCTGCTCAACGCCCAGTGGCTGGGGCTGCAATTCGACAATCTCTGCCGCAACAAGCCCGGCTTCGTGGAAAGGGTGCGCGAGGGCGGGAAGGAATTTTTGATCTTCGAAAAGGGCAGGCGGCAGCTCCTGCCTCCGAACTTATCCCTCTTCGCCAGCTCCACCGATCCGCGCAGCCTGGAGACGCGAGCCGCGGTGTCCCATTTTCAAAATCAATACTGGGAGCGGACCCCCGCCGAGGCCGCGCTGATCTTCGGCGAAAGGCTCGGCGAGGACTTGCCGCGCGGCGTGGTTATCAGCCAATACCTCGACCCGCGCGCCCTGATGCTGCCCAACTGGGCGGGACCGCGCGGCCTGGGCGCGGGCACCCGATTTTTCTTCATCCAGGGGCTGCGTTCCTGGATGGCGGAGGTGTCCGGCTCGCAGCTTCGGGACGTGACCGCTGAGGAGTCTCCCGCGCGCCTGGCCTTGCTGCGCGAGTGGACGAATCCGAAGCCGGAGCCGAAGCCCGCGGAGAGCGAGGCGACGCCCGCGCCGGAGCGGAGCGCCTCCGCCAAGGTGGAGCCGGCGGGGGAGGCGCCCGGGACGAAACGCTATCCGACGGAGAATTATCCCGAGGCGGTGTTCGGCGCGAGCACGGTTCCCTATCCCGAACTCTACCCGAAGCGCATCGAGCCCGAGGTCTCCCTGCCGATGACCACACGGCACCGCGCGGCGACGCCGCTGCCGGTGGAGACCGGCCCGACGGACAAGCTGCCGGGGGCCGACGCGGCGCCGACGGCGCCCTTCGCGGAGCCAAGGCGTGCGGAGACACCGCGGGTCTTTCCGTTGCCGGAGCCCAGCGCCAAGGCCGCGAGGTCCAGCGTCCCCGTGTTTGAAAAAGATCCCGTTGGAAAAGACCCCACCCTGGAACTCACGCCGGAATTGAGCCAACAGATGTTGGGAAAGAAGCCCTTGCCCTTCGACGACACCGTCGAGATGAGCCCGGTCCAGATCGCCGCGGCGCGCCGTGGAGCCCTGCAGGAAAACCGGATAGCGTGGCCACGTCGATTCTTTGTAGGCCTGAAGGGAGATCTTTTCCGGGTTTGGCGGCAGCGAGCCTGGATTTGGGCGGAACTTCGTGTCCGGGTCTACGGTTTCCTTGGCCGGACCCCGCCCCCGGCGTTGCTCGAGCAGGTGCGAAGCTATCGGGAATCCTTCAAAAAATAGCCATTTACCTTTCCATTGACAGACGCGGTGCCGACCTATATCTAGCCCCAAGTTTTTTGGGGACCCGATCCTCGAAAATGGAACGCAAGTTCCGGGAGGCCAGGTAGCTCAGTCGGTAGAGCAGAGGACTGAAAATCCTTGTGTCGGCGGTTCGATTCCGTCCCTGGCCACATTTCAAAACAATTTGTTGAGATCGATGGGGGTTGAAGGGGGAGCCAGCAGGCGCCCCCTGGGCTTTAGCCGGCCCAGATTTACTCTGGGTCGGCG
>JADYZQ010000243.1 GCA_020853015.1 Deltaproteobacteria bacterium | reverse complement strand
TGAGGGAAATCGCGGGCTTTACGGCACTTTTTCCCAGTGGCTGCAAGAGGCCAAGATCTCCGAGCGCGAATACGACCGCAACGGCGACGGCAAGGTCGAGGGCAAGGAGATCGTCGCCTACGTCCTGGGCCATTTCGACAAGTTTTCCCCCAAGATTCAAAAGCAAATCGAAGTCCTGCAAAAGACCTTCCGCGCCCTCGGCTTCGGCGACGAGGAGGCCAAGGCCATCCTGACCGGCGAACCCAAGGCCGGCGCCAAAAGCCTGGTGGAAAAGGGCCGGGAATTCGAGAAACGCGCCGGGCAGGTCCAAGGCCGGGACAATGGAAATAAAAAGACCTACCGGGACCTGATCGGAAACGCCGAACGGGCCTACCGTTTGGCGGTCGACCTGGATCCCGGCGACGTCCAAGCGCGAAAGCATTTATCCGATCTGCTTTATCGGCAGGGAGATGCCAAAGCAGGACGCGAACATGCCGCGCAAGCCGTGCGAAACGCCCCGCTCCAGGAGATTCCCGACCTGATCCGGTGGTTGCAGACCCTGCCCGATGCGGGGATCAAAAAGAATCCGACGATATATTTTGTGGGCGCCGAATTGGTTCACGGAGGCCGTCATGCCGACGCCCGCGAGCTTTTTGAAGGCGTGGCTCGAAACCTCGCCAAAGACGGCGAGACGGCCAAGGCCCAAAAATACCGCGAGAAGGCGATGCTTGCCGACGAAATGGGCAAGCCTTGGCGCTTGGACTTCGACGCCAAGACGAATCCCGAGGTTCATAGCATCTATGAGGCCTTGCGGGCCCGAGGGATTCCGACCGAGATGATGGCCGGGGCGCTTCCTTCCGGGAAGGTCGGTGCGGAACGGACCTTGACGGCGGCGCAGGTGCTGGCCTTTTGGGATCAAAACGGGGACGATCCCCGCGTCAAGGAATTAGGGATCGAAATTCCGAGGCCGAAATTCAAGGATGCCGCCAGGCAAGCGGAATTCGAGAAGCTCTCTTCTTCGCAAAAACTCTCCGCCTACCATCAGGGCCGCGCCGATGCGGCCCGTGACGACAAGACGAAGGCGAAACACCTCGCCGCCGCCGCGCATTACGATCCCAACTCGGCCGAAAAGAGCCGGAAGCTGGGAGAATTCCACGCCGGGCGAAAAAATTACGCCTCCGCCGTCGCGGCCTATGAGAACTCCCTGCGCATCGACCCGGCGAATGCCGCGGACCGCCGGGTCTTGGCCGATCTCCATCTCGCCGAGGGGCGCTGGGACCTTGCCTACAAGGTCCTGCCCCGCGACAAGGCCGAAAAGCTGATGACCGAAAAACTGGAGGAGGCCCGGCAATGCTCCCGGAGCGGGGAGCATGAGAAGGCCAAGGCCATCGTCCAAACGGCCCGGGGCCTATTGGAAGAGCCCTCGAAGAAAGTCGGGGACCTGCCGGCGGACGAGGCGGGCCTCACCCTTCGGCTTAAGGCGCGGCTGGACTTGGCTTCCGGCGAGATTCAAAGCCGCGAAGCGGGCTGGGTTCCTGAGGGCGCGCCATCGGGCCCGGATCCGGGGGTTGCGGACTATCAAAAGGCCGTGGAGGCCGCGACCCAGGCGATCCAAAAGAATCCCAAGGACATCGACGCCTATCTCATCCGTGCCCAGGCCCAAGACAAGCTGGGCATGGGGACGTCGGCGATGGCCGATTACCAGGCGGTGGTGAATATCGCGGGGCGAGACGCCTTGCCGGCGGATTACCGGGATTTTGCGTCGCGTTATCGCAAGCAGGTGCGGGCGGAGTATCAGACGGAGGTGGATAACTTCGAACGCTTTGCCTACGAGACCGGCGAGGCCGAGCAAAAGCTGGCACAGGAGAGCCTGGCCAAACTTGAGGCCTTGAGTCTCGTCTTAAAGTCGTTTCCGGAGGCCTCGAAAACCGAACGCTTTGAGGACCAGAAGATGGTCCGTGAGTTCTATCAGCTCCGCGTCCAATACAATGAAGCGCAGGGGACCATGGTCTATGTCGGGGTTCTGCCCAAGGAACCCGAGAAACTCGACGACGCGACCTCCGTAGCCTCGCTGGCTAAAAATGTCTTTTTGGGACCTTCCGGTCTTGGCCAAGTGGTGAAGCCGGTGACCGATGTGATCGATAAAGCCCAAGCGGACGCCCAACAGGCGGAGGAACACAACGCCCACCTCAAGTCGATCGGCTATGCCGGGAAAAAGGGCGCCTACCAAGCCGAGTTGGACGCCCTGGACGCCGAGATGAAGGAGTTGCGCCAGGACCTGCTTGCCAACCTGGAGCCGAAGGACAAATGCGTCGACCCCAAGGCCCAGCTCTCGCAAATCCGCCTGCTGATCCAGATCGATTTGGAGTTGGGGCTTTTGGACTACGACCATATCGTCCGCGACTTCGAGGCCTGGGAGCGGATCGTCGATCAGAACGCCGAGGTCTTCGCCCGAAACCCTCAGCTCTTTTTAGAAAACTGGAACGCCACCTGGGAGCTCAACCTGAAAATACCCACGACCCAAGTCGCGGGAGGCGTCTTTGAGCCCCAAGAGGCCATCCTCAAAAAGATGAAGGGAATTATCCGGGATCCGGAATTCCAAAAAAACCTTCGAGCGAATTACGAGAAAACGGCGGGTCCCGCCTGGGACCAAGCCGCCTTCGATCAACTGCTTCGCCAGTTCGACGAGGGCTTCGACGTCACCAAACTGAAGCTGCTCACCCCCTATATCTCCGAGCAGGGCCTCAAGATCTATTTTTCCAAAAATCAGCAGGCCAAGGCCTTGGAGAAGCGTTACGATGAATCCACCCTGCACGTGGACCCGGCCGGGGATTTGGAGGCCGGACTGCAGGCCCTCAAGCTTTATGCCGAGCTGGGCAACGAACCCAAGGTCAGTCAACTGATCGAACAATTTAGAAACGATGTCCAGCAGTCCATCCACGCCCGCGAAGTCCACGACGTCCTGGGAAACATCGAACTCCTTCACTTAAACCAGCAGATGGCCCTAGCCCTGCGCGGCACGGATCTCAGACCGAAGCCCGGCGAGGAAACTTATGAAAATCAGGTTCTGAACGATGCGCGACGTTTAGCCCGGTCCCTGCAAGGGGATTGCTTCGTGGTCTCGACGGAGGAAGTCCAGGGCCTGGTCGCGGCGCGGGCATTTTTCGAATCGGACCGCGATTCGCTGAACGTGGCGGAGGTCGATAAAAAACTCAAGGAGGGGCGAGACTACCTCGAAGCGGCCATCGAATCCCGGGTGCCCTTGCTGGAAAGCTCTACCGAACGGGAAATGAGGTCCTACGGTACGGAGTTCAGTCTCTACAAGCCGGAGGAAAGGCAAGCTACCCTGCGGCAGAACGCGGCCTTGGTGGAAGCCGACCTTACCCTGATGGGGACTCAGGATCTGTCGAAACCCGAGGTACGGAAAGAGGTGGGAAGAAAATTACTCAAACACCTCGATCTTTGGCGGAGAAATCTGGAGGCAAATCCGGATCTGCCCTTGGAATTTCGGATCGAACAATACCGGCAAATGGCCGCCACGACCGCCCTGTTCAATAAAAATTTCACCACCGGCGACGACCCCATCATGCACAAGGTGGAGCCCGCGGTTTCGGACGAGGTTAAGAACACCAGGGAATGGCAACATGACCAGGCCGGAGCCCCGCCCAACCTCGAGACCCAAACCGAGGCCATCGCCGAGTTGGGTAAGGCCCTCATCGAGGAGAATTCCTACGCCTTCTACCATCAGCTTCCCGAGAACATGCACTATATTGTGGCAACCATTCACAGCCACGGTCTTTCCGGCAGAATCGAGGAAGGCATCGTCGGTTATTACATGAAGCGAGCGGAGGATGCCGCCCGCCTGGGGATCAAGGTCGAGGAATCCCATTATAAGCCGATTACCGAAAAGGAATGGCAGAAAATCGATGAAATCCGAACCCTGTATCAGGGAAGCGGCCTCACTCAAGAGACGATGATCC
>JADYZQ010000242.1 GCA_020853015.1 Deltaproteobacteria bacterium | reverse complement strand
GCGGCCCGAGCCCTCCGGCAGCGGGCGCGTGCGGATCACGGTGATCGTCTCGCCCGTGTGGTTGTCGACGCGGATTTCGCCCGCGGCGGCGGTCTCGCCGAACCAGATCTCCCCGTGATCGGCGACGGAGACGTGGCGGAAGCCCGGACGACTGAAATCGACGTGGAGGACCCCTCCGTCCAGGCGGGAGTTGCCGGCCTCGGTGTTGGCTTCCAAGGAGAGGGTCTCGGAGGCGGGCGCGAGGCGGGCCAGCAAGAGATCGGCGGCCATGCGCCGTCCGGCCGCGCTGCCGGGGTCGAGGCCCATGCCGCGGACTTGCTCGCGGATCCTGGCGACCACGCCGCCCTCGACGCTGACGCCGCCGGGGTGGTCCAGGGTGCGCAGCAGCAGATCTCCGATCAGGCGCTGCCCTTCGAGGCTGGCGGCGCCCCGCGGACCGAGCAATTCGTTGGCCAGCCCCTCCAATTCGGGCCGGAGACGCTCCATCGCCTCGCCGCCGGAGCTCAGGCTTTCCACCGTCGCTCCCGAGGCCAAGGCGCGGCGCAGCAGCTCGGCGCGGACGATCTCGTAGGCCGGGCCCTCGCGCAGGCCGGCGGCGCGCGCCAGGCGGCCGGCCTCGAGCTGCAGGTTTCCGGCGACCTCGGCCAGGTTCGCTTCGGGATGGGAGGCGCGGTAGGAAAACAGCAAGGCCTGTAGCCGCCGGCCCTCGGCGCTGTTGGCGTCGACGCCCAGGACCATCGAGGTGATGCGGGTGAGGTCTCCGGAGGTCTCGCGGCCAACGCTGGCGGCCACCTCGGCGGCGCTCTCGCCGCGCGCCACCCGCGCGAGCATGGCGCTCAGGGCCGTCCTGCCCTCGGGGCTCAATTCGCCCCGCTCGTTGGGACGGCCGAAGCCGAGGCGCTCGACCGCGGGCAAAAGCTCGTGGATGGCGTAGCGCTCGCGCGTCGCCGCGTCCCAACGCTCGATGGCGCCGCCGGTCGCGGCGTTGAACATCCGTCCGGCCAGGCGCATCTGTGCGTCCATCACCGCCGAACCGAGCAGACGCGTGAGGAAGGGGACGTGGCCCTCCGCATGGTGCAGGCCCAGGGCCTCGTTCAGGTACTCGACGCCGGTGAGGCCGGTCAGGGTGGCGCCGTAGCCCAGGGTGCCCACCGCGACGCGTCCGCCCAGGGTGAGGGTGCGGCCCCCGCCGGCGGCCGCCTCGCCCAGCAAGCTGGTGCGGGCGGCGGCCCGGCCGAGTCCGGAGGTCGCCATCCCGATGCCGTGGCAGAACATGAAGGTCACCATCATCGAGCCGAACTGGCGGCCGAAGTTTTCCAGGGACCAATGGTCGGTGCGGCCGGTGAACATGGTTTCGAAGGCCATGCTCGAGAGCGTGAAGGTCGCCGCTTCCGCGCTGCTGCGGACCACGAAGCCCGTCGCGCGCAGGGCCATCGACGAGGCGATCGCCGATTCGGTCGCGTAGGCGGCGAAGGCCATCTCGGCGCCGGCGGCCGCCATGCGGCCCAGGCCGAAGGTGGCGAGCGTCACCACGCCGCTGCGGATGGCGGCGGCGTCGGATTCCGCGAAGATGATGGTCATGTTGCCGAGCTCGGTCAGGATGCCGCTCAGCCGCGCCTCGCCCGGAATGCCGTCCACCAAGGCGCGCGCGGCGTCCCTCGTGTGCGGATTTCGGGTCAAGAGGTTGCCGATCTGCGAGGCGGAGGAGTACATGCGCCCGGCGGAGAGGCTGGAGGCGAAGTCCAGCATCCGGTCGGAGAAGGCGTCGTCGCTCAAGTCGATATCCGCCGAGGCGTTGAGGATATCGCGGATCGGCGCCGCGGCACGGGATTCCCACAACATGTCCCTCAGGCCGTAGTCGTCGAAACGGCGCAAGGCCTCGCGCACCGAGCCGCAGCGTCCCGATAGGATCAGGCGTTGCGCCTCGTCCAAGGCGCTCCGGATCTCGCGCTCGCTCTCGGAGGCCCGCGAGGAGCCGCGTTCCCGCTCTTGGGCGATGTAATCGCCGGCGACGAGGCGAAGGGCGTCGAGGACTTGCAGGGCGCGGGCGCGCCGGACGGCGCCCTCGACGTTGCGCAGCATCTCCTCGGCGCGGGGATTGCCGCGGATCGCGCCCAGCAGCTCTCGGGCGCGGTCGAGGTGGCCCAGGTTCATCTCGCGCATCGCGGGCACCATCTCGGCGATGCGGTGCAGCTCCCGCGGCGCGCCTTCGACGTCGAGGGCGACGATGCGGTCGAGCATTCCGTTGGCCTCGGTGCTCATTCCCGCCTCTTGAAAGACCTGCCCCAGGGTCAAATAGAAGTTGGCGCGTTCAGTCGAGCCTTCGATGCCCTCGGCGTGGGAGACCAGGGGCGCCATCGCCTCGTTGACCCGCTCGCTCAGACCCAGGCGCCCGAAGATCGCCGCGGCCTGGAGGCAGGCTTGCAGCTCCCGACGAGTCGGCGGCGTGTGCCGTCCGCTGAGCAGGACGTGGCCGCTCTGGGCCAGGTCGGCGAATTGGTCGATGGTCCGTTCGCCGAGGGCCCCCAGCCAGGCGGTGTCGCCGTCGGAGACCGCGCGAGTCAAACGGCTGCGAAAATCGGCGATCACCGCGTCGGCGAATTCCGCGTCGACGTGGCGCTCGTCGCGCAGGTGTCGAATGCGGTCCGCCGCGATGTCGCCGATCACCTGCGTCGCCCAAGCGTTGATCTCGGCCAGGTCCGTGCGGGTGGTTCCCGAGCTTTCGGCCTCGCGGCGGCACAGCGTCGCGACCCGCAGCAGGGTCCGCGCCTGGGCCAGGCGGTCGTCGGTGGGCAGGTCCGTGGCGGAGCGGATCGAGTCACGCCAAGCGCTCAGGTGCTCGGGGCCGGCGATGCCGTCCAGGGCCATGTCGATCTCGACGGAGGTCGCGGCGATCTCGATGCGCCGGCGGGAATCCGTGGTGCCGCCGAGCTGGTCGTCGAGCTGGCTGCGCAGGGTGCCCAGGCGCTCGTCGGTGGCGCGGGCGGCCTCCGAGTCGCCGACGGCGGTGAAATAGGAACGGACCGCCAGGATGGAGGCGGCGGTGTCGAGGTAGGCGCGCGGATTGACCAGGGTCCGCGAGACGGTGTGCGC